>CAUQXM010000018.1:0-31136 GCA_963522215.1 uncultured Streptococcus sp.
GCATGACTGTTAATCATGATGTCGTAGGTTCGAGTCCTACTGGCGGAGTAGTTAAGAAAAAGAGGTTAAGTCCTCTTTTTTTGTTATGTAATTTATAATCTATTTTGTGTTATTTGGTGAGATACATTTTTCTTGGAGAGATAGGTAAACCATTTGTTTCAAGGTGAGGAATACTAGAGTTTTTTTGAAGGTTACATTTCTGAATCAGACTTACACAATCAGGACAAAGTGATGATTTTCTTTAGTGTATCCCTATTAACAATATCCATAATTTGGAGATTAGGTTTTTTAATAGCAAGCAGTTTTGTGATAAATGTAATTGTTCTATATGATTCTTTTTATAGATTATATTGAAATTTTTTATAGCTAAATTCTCAAACTAAGTTCCACTGGTTTTAATAATACTTGATTTTATTGATTTTGTAGTCGAGTAGACCTCATTTTTAACTCAAACGTCTTACACTTAATTCCACCATAAAAATTCGTTTTAGACTAACTTCCACTTCGGCCAGTTAAGAGTATTTAATCAAAAGTTTTAAGTCGGTCTTTTTAGGTCTTTAATCGTTTGACATTTAGGTAGTAAATTTGTTCCTATTCTGTCAACTTTTCCTTTTTGTTATTTTGTTGAGGTTGGTATTTTAACAATTCAGGATTTGATAATAACTGTTTATAATTTTTTGTTAGAATAAGGTCATAAAAAGAAAAGGAGTATATATTTATGCTACAAAGTATTTATGATCAGATGACTGATTTCTATGACAGTATCGAAGAAGAGTATGCTACTTTCTTTGGTGATAGTTGGGACTGGGAACATTTTCATTTTAAATTTTTGATTTATTATCTTTTTCGATATAGCATTGAGAATCATCGGGATTTTATTGTTTACCATTATCGTGTTGCTTATCGTTTGTATCTTGAAAAATTGATAATGAAACAAGGTTTTGTTGCTTGTTGAGACAGCATGAGTTAATTTCCGAACAAATTTAACTTTTTGTGGGAAAATAATGATAAATAGCCGGAGTTTTTTCTAAATTATTTTTTAATAGTTGGAAATAGCAAATCTTTCTATTGTTTCTTCTTGATAAAAAGGCGATTTTTTCTTATAATAAATTGTAAGATATAATTGCAGGTGAGAGTCCTGCCATGTATGTGAGAAAGGAAGAGCCTGAGGGCTCAGACAAAATTATGACTTCAGTTGTTGTTGTAGGTACCCAATGGGGTGATGAAGGTAAAGGGAAGATTACAGACTTCCTTTCAGCGAATGCAGAAGTGATTGCGCGTTACCAAGGTGGTGATAATGCTGGTCACACGATTGTGATTGATGGTAAGAAATTTAAGTTGCACTTGATTCCATCTGGAATTTTCTTCCCTGAAAAAATCTCTGTTATTGGGAATGGTATGGTTGTAAATCCTAAATCTCTTGTAAAAGAGTTGAGCTATCTTCATGAGGAAGGTGTGACAACTGATAACTTACGTATTTCTGATCGCGCGCATGTTATTTTGCCTTATCATATCGAGTTGGATCGCTTGCAAGAAGAAGCTAAGGGTGACAATAAGATTGGTACTACAATCAAGGGAATTGGTCCAGCTTATATGGACAAGGCTGCTCGTGTTGGGATTCGTATTGCAGATCTTTTAGATAAAGATATTTTCCGTGAGCGTTTAGAACGTAACCTTGCTGAAAAGAATCGTCTTTTTGAAAAATTGTATGACAGTAAAGCGATTGCTTTTGATGATATTTTTGAAGAGTATTACGAATATGGTCAACAAATCAAGAAGTATGTGACAGATACATCTGTCATTTTGAATGATGCACTTGATAACGGTAAACGTGTGCTTTTTGAAGGTGCACAAGGTGTTATGCTAGATATCGACCAAGGTACGTATCCATTTGTTACGTCATCAAACCCTGTGGCTGGTGGTGTGACCATTGGTTCTGGTGTTGGTCCAAGTAAGATTGACAAGGTTGTTGGTGTATGTAAAGCCTATACGAGTCGTGTAGGAGACGGTCCTTTCCCAACTGAGTTGTTTGATGAAGTGGGAGAACGCATCCGTGAAGTGGGTCATGAATATGGTACAACAACTGGTCGTCCACGTCGTGTGGGTTGGTTTGACTCAGTTGTGATGCGTCATAGTCGTCGTGTTTCTGGTATCACTAACCTTTCATTGAACTCTATCGATGTTTTGAGTGGTTTAGATACAGTGAAAATCTGTGTGGCCTATGATCTTGATGGTCAACGTATTGACTACTATCCAGCTAGTCTTGAGCAATTGAAACGTTGCAAGCCTATCTATGAAGAGTTACCAGGTTGGTCAGAAGATATTACTGGAGTTCGTAATTTGGAAGATCTTCCTGAGAATGCGCGTAACTATGTTCGTCGTGTGAGTGAATTGGTTGGCGTTCGTATTTCTACTTTCTCAGTAGGTCCTGGTCGTGAACAAACAAATATTTTAGAAAGTGTTTGGTCCTAAGAGATTTTTAAGATTTGTTTAAGATAGGTCGGGTATACTATAGACAGTTACAAGAAGACCTCCTAACTTGTTGTAACAAATATCCTAAACTTTTCTTTTTCATAATAATCTCCCTATAAAGTCACCGCATTCGGTGGCTTTTTTTGTCTTGGGATTCATGATATAATAATAAAACTGACAAGTAGGAAAAGGGAAATTGATGAATTATACAGTTGAAGAAAAAGAAGTCTTTATGAGAGAAGCTTTGAGAGAGGCTGAGATTGCTCTTGAACACGATGAAATTCCAATTGGTTGTGTGATTGTCAAGGACGGAGAAATCATTGGCCGTGGGCATAATGCGCGTGAGGAGCTGCAGCGAGCGGTTATGCATGCGGAGATTATGGCTATAGAGAATGCGAACCTGAGTGAGGAGAGCTGGCGCTTGCTGGATTGCACGCTTTTTGTGACCATTGAGCCTTGTGTCATGTGTAGTGGGGCGATTGGGCTTGCCCGTATTCCAAACGTGGTCTATGGGGCTAAAAACCAGAAATTTGGCGCTGCTGGGAGTTTGTATGATATCTTGACAGATGAGCGTCTCAATCATCGTGTAGAGGTTGAAACGGGAATTTTGGAAGATGAATGTGCAGCTATTATGCAGGATTTTTTTAGAAATAGACGGAAAAAATAATTTTGCTTTTAAAATGAATAGGAATGTGATATAATAAATAGTGGAGCAACAGTTCTGCGTGAAGCGGGTCAGGGGAGGAATCCAGCAGCCCTAAGCGATTTGAATTGTGTGCTCTTTTTTTCGTGCTTTTTCCGAATAAATAAGATAGAATAATCTAGAATAAATGATAATAGAAAAGAGAAGATGATGAAAATTCGTGGTTTTGAATTGGTTTCTAGTTTTACAGATGAAAATTTATTGCCCAAGCGTGAGACAGCGCATGCGGCTGGTTACGACTTAAAGGTTGCTGTGCGCACAGTTATCGCTCCAGGAGAGATTGTCTTGGTTCCGACAGGGGTTAAGGCTTATATGCAGCCGACTGAGGTACTCTACCTCTATGATCGTTCTTCAAACCCTCGTAAGAAGGGCTTGGTTTTAATTAACTCTGTGGGTGTCATTGATGGGGATTATTATGGAAATCCTGGGAATGAAGGGCATATTTTTGCGCAGATGAAGAATATAACAGACCAAGAGGTTGTTCTTGAAGTTGGGGAACGTGTTATCCAGGCTGTCTTTGCTCCTTTCTTAATTGCAGATGGAGATACGGCTGATGGCGTTCGAACTGGTGGATTTGGATCGACAGGGAATTAGAATGAAGATTATCTTTGTACGTCACGGAGAGCCAGATTATCGTGAGTTAGAGGAGCGTTCTTATACGGGATTTGGGATAGATTTGGCGCCCTTGTCTGAGAAGGGAAGGCAACAAGCCCAGAAACTGAGCACCAATCCTTTACTCCTTTCAGCTGAAATAATCATATCTTCTGCAGTCACAAGAGCTTTAGAAACGGCTTCTTATGTGGTTTGTGCTACGGGACTTCCTTTGAGAGTGGAGCCATTATTGCATGAATGGCAGGTCTATGAAAGTGGCACAGATAATTTTGAAAAAGCTCGTACTATGTTTCTAGAAAATAAGGGGGAGTTACTTCCTAATAGTCCTATTCAATATGAGACAGCTACGGAGATGAAGTCTCGTTTTCTAGAATGCATGGGTAAGTATCGAGATTACCAGACCGTGATAGTGGTAACTCACAACATGCTCATGCGCCAGTTTGTTCCAAATGAGAAGATTGATTTTTGCCAAGTAATTGAGTGTGAGTTAGATATATAGAAAGAGGTTTATCATCGCAAAGAAAAAAGCGACATTTGTATGTCAAAATTGTGGGTATAATTCCCCTAAATATCTGGGACGTTGTCCCAACTGTGGGTCTTGGTCTTCTTTTGTAGAAGAGGTTGAGGTTGCCGAGGTCAAAAATGCGCGTGTGTCCTTGACAGGTGAGAAAACCAAGCCCATGAAACTGGCTGAGGTGACTTCCATCAATGTCAATCGAACCAAGACGGAGATGGAGGAATTCAACCGTGTACTTGGAGGCGGAGTGGTACCAGGAAGTCTCGTCCTAATCGGTGGGGATCCTGGAATCGGGAAATCGACTCTTCTCCTACAAGTCTCAACCCAGTTGTCTCAAGTGGGGACAGTTCTCTATGTCAGTGGGGAGGAGTCTGCCCAGCAGATTAAACTACGAGCAGAGCGCTTGGGAGATATTGATAGCGAGTTTTATCTCTATGCAGAGACCAATATGCAGAGTGTTCGAGCTGAGGTAGAAAGAATACAGCCAAACTTCCTCATTATTGACTCCATTCAGACCATTATGTCTCCTGAGATTTCAGGGGTGCAGGGGTCTGTTTCTCAGGTGCGTGAGGTGACTGCTGAGCTCATGCAGCTGGCCAAAACCAATAATATTGCCATATTTATCGTAGGTCATGTGACTAAGGAAGGAACCTTGGCTGGTCCGCGTATGTTGGAGCATATGGTAGATACAGTGCTTTACTTTGAAGGAGAGCGCCACCATACCTTCCGTATTTTAAGAGCGGTCAAAAACCGTTTTGGCTCCACTAATGAGATTGGGATTTTTGAGATGCAGTCGGGTGGATTGGTTGAGGTACTCAATCCGAGTCAAGTTTTCCTAGAAGAGCGTTTGGATGGAGCAACTGGTTCATCAATCGTTGTGACCATGGAAGGGACGCGTCCGATTTTGGCGGAGGTTCAGGCTTTGGTGACACCGACCATGTTTGGAAATGCCAAGCGTACTACGACAGGACTTGATTTTAATCGTGCTAGTCTGATTATGGCTGTTTTGGAAAAGCGTGCAGGTCTTCTCTTGCAAAATCAGGATGCCTATCTCAAATCTGCTGGCGGTGTCAAATTGGATGAACCTGCGATAGACTTGGCCGTTGCGGTTGCTATTGCTTCGAGCTATAAAGACAAGCCAACTAATCCTCAGGAATGTTTTGTCGGAGAACTGGGATTGACAGGAGAAATTCGGCGTGTGAATCGTATTGAGCAGCGCATTAATGAAGCTGCTAAACTGGGATTTACTAAGATTTATGTACCCAAAAATTCCTTGACAGGAATTACTCCGCCCAAGGAAATTCAGGTTATTGGGGTGACAACGATTCAGGAAGTTTTGAAAAAGGTCTTTGCATAATCCGTGACAAATCCTCTTAAAAATGATAAGATAGGAGAAATATTTGACTATCAAATTTTCGAGGAGGGAATCGTGTCGTATTTTGAACAGTTTATGCAAGCCAATCAGGCTTATGTTGCCCTACATGGGCAGTTAAATCTGCCACTTAAACCCAAAACTAGAGTAGCCATTGTGACCTGTATGGACTCTCGTTTGCACGTTGCGCAAGCTCTTGGGTTGGCTCTGGGAGATGCTCATATTTTGCGGAATGCTGGAGGGCGAGTGACAGATGATATGATTCGCTCGCTTGTGATTTCCCAGCAACAAATGGGGACAAGGGAAATTGTGGTGCTCCATCATACAGACTGTGGTGCACAGACATTTGAAAATGGTCCTTTTCAGGAGTATTTGAAAAAAGAACTAGGAGTGGATGTTTCTGACAAGGACTTTTTGCCTTTTCAAGACATTGATGAAAGTGTTCGTGAGGATATGAGATTGCTACAGGAAACTCCTCTAATCCCAGATGATGTTGTTATTTCAGGTGCGGTTTACGATGTGGATACAGGAAGGATGACAGTCGTAGAATTATAAATACTTCATTTAGAAAGAAAGTGTATGAAGAAAAACAGCATTTTATTTATTTTTATCTTATTGCTATGTATTGGTTTACAGTATGAAACCATCTACTATACGGATGGTTCGATGTCAGGTGCGGAATATGGACTAATGGGAGTTTCTATCTTTCTAGCTCTCTTTTACATGATTCCGGCTCTTTATTTCCTTTTCCGTATTGGGAAAAAATGGGAATTGCCAAAGAACTCCTTGATCTTGTCTTTATTGGGAGGAATGTTCCTTTCAGGCTGGTTGTCTAGCTTGGCGAATACCTATATCCATGATTTACTGGGCGTTCTTTTCCCAGATAGTGCATTTTTAAATGCCTTTGAAAGTGCTATTGTGGCTCCTTTGGTAGAAGAACCCTTGAAATTCTTGCCACTTGTTTTTGTTTTAGCTTTGATTCCTGTGCGAAAATTAAAATCTTTGTTTTTACTAGGAATTGCTTCTGGTTTGGGATTCCAAATGATTGAGGATATTGGCTATATTCGTACGGATTTGCCAGAGGGCTTTGACTTTACTATTTCGAGAATTTTAGAGCGTATCATCTCAGGAATTGCCTCTTACTGGACTTTTTCAGGTCTGGCTGTAGTAGGTGTTTACTTGCTTTACAGAGCCTATAAAGGGCAGAAGGTTGGCAAGAAACAGGGGCTTATTTTCCTAGGTTTAGCCTTGGGAACTCATTTCTTGTTTAACTCTCCTTTTGTTGAATTAGAGACAGAGTTACCCTTAGCGATTCCAGTGGTTACGGCTATTACTCTCTATGGTTTTTATCAGGCTTATCGCTTTGTTGAGAAGCACAATGAGTTGATGAACTAGAATATTTTTTAAAAGAATGATGCAAGGGTACAAATATGGTGTCCTTCTTTTATTTTTGATTGAAAAATAGTGCAAAAAGCGCTACAATGGTAGATGGAAAAATCTTGTGAAAAGCACAAGCGATACATATATACCGGAGGAAATCATGTCTTTTTCTGATTTAAAGCTGTTTGCCCTTTCTTCTAATCAAGAATTGGCAAAACGTGTAGCGCAGGAGATTGGGATAGAGTTGGGGAAATCAAGTGTTCGCCAATTTTCAGATGGAGAGATTCAGGTCAACATCGAAGAATCAATCCGTGGGAAACACGTCTTTATCCTACAATCAACTAGCTCGCCTGTAAATGACAATCTGCTTGAAATTTTGATTATGGTGGATGCTTTGAAGCGTGCGAGTGCAGAATCTGTCAATGTTGTCATGCCTTACTATGGGTATGCACGTCAGGATAGAAAGGCGAGAGCGCGTGAGCCAATCACTTCAAAACTTGTCGCAAATATGCTTGAAGTAGCTGGAGTGGATCGTTTGTTGACCATCGACTTGCATGCTGCGCAGATTCAAGGATTCTTTGATATTCCTGTGGATCATTTGATGGGAGCTCCTCTGATTGCGGATTATTTTGAGCGTCGTGGCATGGTTGGTTCTGACTATGTGGTTGTCAGCCCAGACCATGGAGGGGTGACTCGTGCTCGTAAGTTGGCAGAATTTTTGAAAACATCTATTGCTATCATTGACAAACGTCGTAGTGTTGATAAGATGAATACTAGTGAAGTCATGAACATCATCGGTAAGGTCGAAGGCAAGACTTGTATCTTGATTGATGATATGATTGATACAGCTGGAACGATTTGTCACGCGGCAGATGCCCTTGCAGAAGCTGGTGCTGTTGAAGTCTATGCGAGCTGTACGCACCCAGTTCTTTCTGGTCCTGCTATGGACAATATCCAAAAATCAGCTATTAAGAAATTGGTTGTTTTGGATACCATCTATCTCCCAGAAGAGCGTTTGATCGATAAGATTGAACAGATTTCAATCGCTCATCTCCTAGGGGATGCTATTGTACGTATCCATGAAAAACGCCCACTTTCTCCACTTTTCAGTATTGAGAAAAAGATTTAATGACCAAGCCTGAGATGATTCTCAGGTTTTTTTCATCTCTTTTCCGAATAAATAGATAGAGCCAGAGAATCTAGGAAACCTAGATTTAAAACTGTGGTATAATAAAAGGAGGAAGAGGATGATTCTAAGACATCCGGACATTAGCCCGACCAATGATTTGGTTGCTAAGAAAATCTTTAGCAATCCAGAAATCACTTGTCAATTTATCCGTAGCAAGAAGGCAATACTCATCAAAGTTACAAACACATCGCACCAGTATATGCTATCGCAATCGTGGACAGCAATTACTTCTCGGATGATTTGGCTTTTCATAGCTTTAGTATGCGCGAGGACACGACAGGTGAGGTTTTAACCATAACCAATAATGGACAAGAAAACCATCTAGTAAAGATGGCGTTCTTGGAATTAAAAAAATACAGAGAAACCAGCAAAGACGAGGTTCGCAAGCCGTGGTTGGAGTTTTTCGGCAATAAACCCTTTACCCAAGCACCCGAGCGAGCTATCAGCCAAGCAGACCAACTGCTGGACTATAAGAGCTGGTCCGAGGAGGACAGGAAGATGTTTAGTGAACAACGCAGGCGTGAGGAACAAGCATTGTTAGCACAGGACTATGCCTTGGAAACAGCTAGGGCGGAAGGCATTGAACAAGGTTTAGAGCGTGGTCTTGAACGTGGTCGTGCAGAGGGCATTGAACAGGGACTGGAGCGTGGGAAAGTTGAAGGAAGTTTGTCTATGCTACTAAACCTCGTTCGCCAAGGTCTTTTGACTTCTGAAGTTGCTAGCGAGCAATTAGGCATGACGATCGCTGAGTTTGAGGACTTGCTATAAGGTCACATTTTAAATAGTAGAAAGTTTATAAAATGGCAAGTTATTATCAAAAAACTTGTCATTTTTGCTTGACATTTCGAAGGGGTTATAGGATAATACTACAGAAGTGAGTTCTGTCCAACTGTCTATGTGGATTAAATATGAATGATTTACTCAAGGATCAAAAAATTGTGAGATTTTCACTTGAATATAGGATATTTTAAGCGTATTCACTCTCACAAAGTTGTTTTTTCACCTTTTTTTCTAAAAATAGGAAAAAACTTTAAAAACTCGAAGAAAACCCTTGACAAATCCTGCAAATATTTATATACTGTATGGTAGTAAGATAGTCTTACGAAAAAATATTTTAAAGAAAAACAAAGGAGATAAAACGATGAAAAAAGTTTTATTGACAAGCGCAGTCGCTCTTGCAGCATTTGGTGCTGTACAAGCTGTTTCAGCTGATACAAATAGCCGTTTTGGTTCGCAATTTGATAAATATCGTCAACCAAATGCTGAACCAAATCATTCTCATGATGCTATCAGCGCAGATAGTTCAACTGCTCATAACCGTTTTGGTTACGGATTTGCTATCGGATCTAAATACATCCGTTACGACCGTGACGCAGCACATGGATTTAACCGTCATGTTCGTGTAACTGTTGTTGATGGTGGTGGACGTCCAGTTCCAAACGTAGAAGTTGATTTCTTCTTGAAACCTGCTTCAGGTGAAAAGAAACCAGAATACTTCACTGCTACAACTAATCAATCAGGTGATGCTGAACTTCCAACAGTATTTAAAGCTGGTGAAGTGATTCAGTATCGTGTTGCTGCAACAGCTACTGATTTTAAAGAAGCAGTAGAACTTGTTGGTGAATTTACTGTTGAAGCTGGTAACGAATATGCTGGTTCATTGTACACAAATGGTCGTATTGTATTGCCATACAAACTTGATGATCGTGCAGCACAAATTGGTAACGCAACTACAGCTGCTCAATATGGTTGGGCTCAAACAGCTGAAGGTTGGAAATACTTCGAAAATGCTGTAGCTGTTACAGGTTGGAAACAAGTTGACGGCAACTGGTACTACCTAAACGATAAAGGTGTAATGCAAACTGGTTGGGTAAACGTTAACGGAACTTGGTACTTCCTAAACAAATCAGGTGCTATGCAAACTGGTTGGTTGCAAGATGGTGGTAAATGGTACTTCCTTGAATCAACAGGTGCTATGAAAGCTAGCCAATGGTTTGAAGTTTCTGGTAAATGGTACCATGTAAACGGTTCAGGTGCCCTTTCAGTAAACACAACTGTTGATGGTTACAACGTAAACGCAAACGGTGAGTGGGTATAATCCTAATATATGAAATATAAAACAGGAGAGTTATCTCCTGTTTTTTCTTGCATTTATCTTGTATAAGTATTATAATGGTTAAAAATAATAGGAGGTTTCCAATGAAATCAAAAGTGTTGAAAATTTTATTAGGTGCATCCTTGGCAGGCACTGCCCTTGTTGGAGCTAGAGTAACTGAAGTGAAAGCTTCGGAAACGAATGTGTATACGACAGTTGTTTGGGTCACAAAACAGGAAGATGGAAAGGAAAAGATTTTAAAGAATGCGCAATCTTACGATTCATCAAAACCTGAAACATCTTCTCCAGGTACTTTTTCAGGGTATCAATTTGATACTTCTTCAATAGATGGAACTGTATTAAAGCATTACTTTAAGCCAGCAGTGACTGTAACAGGAGATAAGGTAGATGGCCTTTCTGTAAAGCCTGATATTGTAAAGCCATTTAAAGATACAGTCAAAGGGACTTCTTGGTTGGTCATGGAATCAGATGGAACTAGTAGAGAATTAAAAGTTTTTCTTCCTGCTAATGCTGCCAAAAAAGCTGAAGAAGTTGAACATGGTACATTTAAAGGTTATCGTTTTGTAGAAACTAAGATTGACCAAGGAATTCGTAAACATTGGTTTGTAAAAGACGATAGTGTTACTGGAACTGAAAAAGTGGAAGAGAAACTTACAGGTTGGCAATATATCGCTGATAAGTGGTATTTCTTTGATCAAGACGGTGTGAAGAAGACTGGCTGGGTAAATGATGGTAGCTGGTATTACTTAGCGGCAGATGGTAGTATGCAAACTGGTTGGAAGTTTATCTCTGGTAAATGGTACTATCTTAATAGCGCTGGCTCTATGCAGACTGGCTGGTTAAATCAAGGTGGTAAGTGGTACTATCTCTACTCCGATGGTGCAATGGCTACTGGTTGGGCAAAAGTAGATGGTGTTTGGTACTATCTAAATACTTCTGGTGTTCTGGTTACTGGTTGGTTCCAAGCAGGTGGCAAGTGGTATTATGCCTATAGTTCAGGCGCTCTAGCAGTAAATACAACGATTAACGGCTACATTCTAAATGCAAATGGTGAGTGGGTTTAAATCATTTTAAAAGTTTAAATAGAAAGAGGTAAATTTATGAAAGCAAAACATATCTTAGCAGTGGGAGTTGCAGGGGTAACATTACTTGGAGCTAGTACTTTATTAGCTTCAATTTCAGATGAACTAACAGTTTACGCTAGTCAAAAGACGGATGAAAATCCTAATCCAGCAGACTTTCGTAAGACAGAGTGGAGATATAGAAATAGTGCTAATATTCCATTGACTTTTAAATATGTTGAGAAATACTCAGATGAACCAGGGAATGTGGCAGGTTTAACTTATAAACAAAGTTATAGAGATGGAGGCATTTGGGTACATGAGTTTTCTTTAAACGCTGGTGCAACACCTCCAGCTTCAAATGATAACACATATGTTAATACAAATAGTACTGGTAGAAATAATACGGACCATGTAGATTCTTCTGATACTAACTCATCAACTAACCAAAAAAATGAGTACAAATGGTTAACTGTTGATGGGAAACCTCAACTTTATATTAATAATAATTTGGCTACAGGTTGGCAAAAAGTTGATGGAAAAATCTATTATTTTGATGACAAAGGAGTCATGAAAACAGGCATCCTCGAACTCAAAGATAAACGCTACTACTTTGATGAAGATGGTGTGAAGAAAACTGGTTGGGTCAATGAAGGTGGTAAGGATTACTATATTACTGATGATGGTTCTAAACCAACTACTATCATTGCAAAAGGTGAGAAGATTTACTACGTTAAAGAGGGGATTCAACAAACAGGTCTTCAACAGATTGATAAGAAGTGGTATTATTTATTGGCAGACGGTAGCCGTAAAACAGGTCTCGTTCAAGATACAAATAAGAAATGGTACTATATTACAAATGATGGAGAACGTAAAGTTGGTCTCGTAAAAGATAGTGATGGTGCTTATCATTACCTTACTCCAGAAGGTGAACGTAAAACAGGTTCTATCACTATTGACGGCGTGACTTATCGTTTAGCGGATCGTGCTAGTAGCAAGCCAGGTTGGAATAAAATGGATGGCAAATGGTACTATTATGATGCGGAAGATAACATGAAGACAGGTTGGGTTAAAGATGGCTCATGGTACTACTTGGATGCTTCTGGTGTCATGCAAACAGGTTGGCAAAAAATTGATGGGGTATGGTATTATCTCAATGGTTCAGGTGCTATGCAGACAGGTTGGTTGAACCAAGGTGGCACATGGTACTACCTCAACAGCTCAGGTGCTATGCAAACAGGTTGGGTCAATCAAGGTGGTACATGGTATTATCTTGCTGGCTCAGGCGCTATGAAGACAGGTTGGTACCAAGTTAGCGGTAAATGGTATTACTCATATTCATCAGGTGCTTTGGCTGTGAACACAACTATCGATGGTTACACAGTAAATGCCAATGGTGAGTGGGTGTAATACGAATCATGCAGAAAGTAAGAGGAATTTCCTCTTACTTTTTTATTGATAGAAGTTCTATTTCTTGATTTTTTCGAAAGAAAATGGTAAAATGACAGCAAAAAGATATTAAAGGTGGTAAATACTTTATGGATAAGAAAAAACTTCTCACTGCTAGCTTGGCTAGTGTAGCCGTTCTTGGAGCAGGTTTCCTTGCTTCTCACCCGTCAGTTGTGAAGGCTGAAGAAGCAGCTTCAACTGCTGTAACTAAAGAAGATGTAGCTGAGTACTTCACTGATTTAGAAAAAAAAGCTGAAAAAGCTATTAATGAAAATGCTAAAATTACTGATAAAGAAGCAGCGATTTTAGAAGCTAAAGCAGCTATTGGTAAAGAAGATTTATTAAAAGCTATTGATGAAAAACAAATCACACCTGAAGATGTACTGAAAGATTTAGCAGAAGCTAGCAAGACTGAATCAGATGAAGCAGAAGCAGGAAAATATGGTGAAAACTATGCACCTCAAGAAGTAAAAGATGCAAAACCTGCCCCAGGTGCTGAATTAGTTCGTAACGAATCAGGTGAAGTAACAGAAGTTAAACCATTAAACGGTGGGATTGACGCTGATGCTCAAGATAAAATCAACAAACGTTTAGACGAAGAAAAAACAGATGTTAAAGATGCTGAAGAAAGACTAGCTGCAGCTAATCATGATGAAAAAGAAGCTGAATCTAACAGAGAAGAAGCTAAGGCAGCTGTAGAATCAGCTAAAGAAAATGTTAAAGCAGCTCAAGAGGAATTGGCAGCTGCAAAAGATCCTAAATCAAAAGAGGAAGCAGAGAAAACTTTAAAACAAGCTGAGCAAGATTTGAAAGATGCTGAGGAAGCATTGGATCAAGCAGATGAAGATTATTATTCATATGTTGCAGATCGCGAAGCTGAAGAAGTTCGTTTGGCGACACGTAATATTGCAAAATTAAAAGCTGAAGGAAAAGATACAACAGAGGCAGAAAAAGAACTTGATCTTGTATTAAATGGAGTAGAACCACTTGTACAACCAGAACTTCCTCTTTATGTTGAATCAGAGCAACCTAAATTACCAAATGATGGTGGCCCTTACCCAGGTGATCGTTATATTATTAACAGACCAGCAGGGACTCCAGCTGCAACACCAGCAGGGACTCCAGCTACAACACCAGCAGAAGCTCCAGCTACAACACCAGCAGGGACTCCAGCTACAACACCGGCAGAGGCTCCAGCTACAACACCAGCAGTTGCACCAACTGTAGCAGTTACTAACAAAGATAACACTTACCAAGCCCCAGCTGCAAAAGCAGAAGATAAGAAAGAACTTCCAAATACTGGTGGTAAAGATAATGCAGCAGTTGCATCATTAGGATTCCTAGGATTACTCCTTGGTGCCCTTCCATTTGTAAAACGTAAAAACTAATTAGTTGAAGATATAAAAGAGAAGGATTTATGACCTTCTCTTTTTGTGATATGGGCTATAGTGAGAGTTCTGTTGAAAAGAAGAAAAAAGTGAACAAAATGATGTTTTAGTTTTGTTCACTTTTATGTTTATAAACTTATAACAAGGCCTCAAACTCAGAAACTGACATGCCCAGTTGCTGACTGGCAACCTCGGAAGTCAGGATACCTTGGCGAACCATGTCTAAGAAGGCAAAAAGTTTCCCTTCTTCCCTTCCTTCAACTTTCCCACGCTCTAAGCCTTTTTCTTCAGCTTGTTCCAAGGCATAATCCTGTGCTAACAAGGCTTGTTCTTCACGCATACGTAGTTGACTAAACATTTTCCTGTCCTCCTCGGCCCAGCTCTTATAGTCTAGCAGTTGGTCTGCCTGACTGATGGCTCGCTCAGGTTGTTGAGTAAAGGGTTTATTACCAAAAAACTCCAACTACGGCTTGCGAACCTCGTCGTTGCTGGTTTCTCTGTACTTTTTAGTTCTTATTTGTGATGCTCTTTCAATAGTTCCTCAAACTCAGCCACGGTCATGCCTAATTGCTGGCTGGCAACCTTGGGAGTCAGAAGACCTTGGTGGACTAGATTTACTAAACCTACTTTTAATCCCTCTTCGATACCCTCAGCTCGACCACGCTCTAATCCTTTTTCTTCAGCTTGTTCCAAGGCATAGTCATGCGCTAACAAGGCTTGCTCTTCACGTCTGCGTTGTTCACTAAACATCTTCCTGTCCTCCTCGGACCAGCTCTTGTAGTCTAGCAGTTGGTCTGCTTGGCTGATAGCTCGCTCGGGTTGTTGGGTAAAGGGTTTATTCCCGAAAAACTCCAACCACGGCTTGCGAACCTTATCTTTGCTGGTTTCTCTGTATTTTTTTAATTCCAAGAACGCCATCTTGACTAGATGGTTTTCTTGACCGTTATTAGTGATGGTTAAGACCTCACCTGTCGTGTCCTCGCGCATACTAAAGCTATGGAAAGCCAAGTCATCTTGGAAATAATTGCTATCCACGATTGCAATGGCATAAACGGGGGCGATGTGTTTGTAACTTCGATGAGTATTGCCTTCTTGCTTACGAATTTTTTCAAGGTTTTGATTGACCTGACTGCACAGATAAGCCCATAAACGATTAATGAAAAAATTCTGATGATGAACTTGGATTTCGATAATAACCTGCGTGCCATTGTCCAACTCTGCCAAGACGTCTATACTGGTATAGAAATCCTGCGCTGAATAAGGGATGGAGGGTAATACGTGAATGTTACTTCCCTCCAAAATCGTTACATTTTTTGCAGGTAAGTCCAGCATATCGCGAATAAATTGACAAGTGATTTCTGGGTTGCTGAAAATTTTCTTAGCAACCAAATCATTGGTTGGGCTGATGCCCGGATGACGTAATGCCATATTCTTTCTCCTTTCATTATAGCACATTTTCAAATCTAGGTTTACTGGATTCTCTGGCTCTATCTATTTATTCGGAAAAAGTATGAAAAATATTGGGTATGGCTCTTCCCAATGGTATTTTTTGGTGCTTTCCTTTATAATGGGTGTATGGATAAGAAAAAATTATTATTGATTGATGGGTCTTCTGTTGCTTTTCGGGCGTTTTTTGCGCTCTATCAGCAGTTGGACCGTTTTAAGAATGCGGCTGGCTTGCATACCAATGCGATTTATGGCTTTCAGTTGATGTTGAGCCATTTGTTGGAGCGGGTTGAGCCGAGTCATATTTTGGTGGCTTTTGATGCGGGAAAGACGACCTTCCGTACAGAGATGTATGCGGACTATAAGGGTGGTCGGGCTAAGACTCCTGATGAGTTTCGGGAGCAATTTCCCTTTATTCGTGAGTTGTTGGATCATATGGGGATTCGTCACTATGAGTTGGCTCAGTATGAGGCGGATGACATTATTGGGACACTGGATAAACTAGCAGAGCAGGATGGTTTTGATATTACCATTGTCAGTGGGGACAAGGACTTGATTCAGCTGACGGATGAGCATACGGTGGTTGAAATTTCCAAGAAAGGTGTGGCTGAGTTTGAGGCTTTTACGCCAGAATATCTCATGGAAAAGATGGGCATCACACCGACGCAGTTTATCGATCTCAAGGCGCTCATGGGTGATAAGTCGGATAATATCCCTGGGGTGACCAAAATCGGTGAAAAGACGGGTATCAAGCTCTTGCTGGAGCATGGTTCGCTTGAGGGGATTTATGAAAATATCGATGGGATGAAGGCTTCTAAGATGAAGGAAAATCTCATCAATGATAAGGAACAGGCCTTTTTGTCTAAAACACTAGCGACCATTGACACCAAGGCACCGATTGAGATTGGTTTGGAGGATTTGGTCTATAGTGGTCCAGATGTGGAAAATCTTGGGAAATTCTACGATGAGATGGGCTTCAAACAGCTCAAGCAGGCTTTAAATGTGTCGTCAGCTGATGTGACTGAGAGTTTGGACTTTACTATTGTTGACCAAATCAGTCAAGATATGTTGAGTGAAGAGTCTATCTTCCACTTTGAACTCTTTGGTGAGAATTACCATACGGATGATTTGGTTGGTTTTGCTTGGTCTTATGGGGATAAACTTTATGCTACAGACAAGCTTGAGCTGTTGCAAGAGCCGATTTTCAAGGACTTCTTAGAAAAAACACCTTTGAGAGTTTATGACTTTAAGAAGGCTAAAGTTCTCTTGAATCATTTTGGTGTGGATTTGCAGGCGCCTGCTTTTGACAGCCGTTTGGCTAAATATCTCCTTTCGACTGTGGAGGACAATGAAATTGCGACCATCGCTAGTCTTTATGGTCAGACTTATTTGGTTGATGATGAAACTTTCTACGGTAAGGGTGTCAAGAAGGCCATTCCTGAACGCGAGAAATTCTTGGAGCACTTGGCTCGTAAGCTTACAGTTTTGGTCGAAACAGAGCCTATTTTACTTGAAAAACTCAGCGAAAATGGGCAATTAGAGCTTCTTTATGATATGGAGCAACCTCTGGCTTTTGTCCTTGCCAAGATGGAAATTGCTGGGATTACAGTCAAGAAAGAGACCTTGCTTGAGATGCAGGCTGAAAATGAGCTTGTCATTGAAAAACTGACTCAAGAGATTTATGAACTGGCTGGTGAGGAGTTTAATATTAACTCGCCTAAGCAGTTGGGCGTGCTTCTCTTTGAAAAATTGGGGCTACCTCTAGAATACACTAAGAAAACCAAGACAGGTTATTCTACAGCGGTGGATGTCTTGGAGCGCCTGGCTCCTATTGCTCCGATTGTTAAGAAAATCCTGGATTACCGTCAGATTGCCAAGATTCAATCTACTTATGTGATTGGCTTGCAGGACTGGATTTTGGCTGATGGCAAGATTCATACTCGCTATGTGCAGGATTTGACCCAGACTGGGCGTTTGTCTAGTGTGGATCCAAACTTGCAAAATATTCCTGTACGATTGGAACAAGGGCGCTTGATTCGGAAGGCTTTTGTGCCAGAGTGGGAGGATAGTGTCCTTCTCAGCTCGGACTATTCACAGATTGAATTGCGTGTTTTGGCACATATCTCTAAAGACGAGCACTTGATTAAGGCCTTCCAAGAGGGGGCAGATATCCATACTTCAACAGCCATGCGGGTCTTTGGCATTGAACGTCCTGAGGATGTGACTGCAAATGATCGTCGCAATGCTAAGGCGGTTAACTTTGGAGTGGTTTACGGGATTTCAGACTTTGGTTTGTCTAATAATTTGGGCATTAGCCGTAAGGAAGCCAAAGCCTATATTGATACCTACTTTGAACGCTTCCCAGGTATTAAAAACTACATGGATGAAGTAGTGCGTGAGGCGCGTGATAAGGGCTATGTAGAGACACTTTTCAAGCGTCGTCGTGAGTTGCCAGATATCAATTCGCGCAACTTCAATATTCGTGGTTTTGCGGAGCGAACTGCTATCAACTCACCTATCCAGGGTTCGGCGGCAGATATTCTTAAGATTGCCATGATTCAGCTAGACAAGGCTCTAGTTGAAGGTGGCTATCAGACTAAGATGCTGTTACAAGTGCACGATGAAATCGTCCTTGAAGTTCCTAAATCTGAATTGGCAGAGATGAAAAAATTGGTCAAACAAACCATGGAAGAAGCCATTCAACTCAGTGTTCCCCTCATCGCAGATGAAAATGAAGGGGCAACCTGGTACGAGGCTAAATAAAAAGGGGGCTAGTCCTCCTTTTTTGTAGTAGAATTATGCAAGCCTTTTCAAATTGTGCTATACTGATGAAAAAGGAGGATTTCTATGAGTCAAGAATTTATCAATCCAAGTGATGGCGTGATTCGTCAGTATCTCGCAACGAGTAAAACCCTTGCTGTGGTGGGCTTGTCAGACCGTGAGGAAACAACGAGCAATCGAGTGACCAAGGAAATGCAGGCTCGGGGTTATAAAATCATCCCAGTCAATCCCAAGGTAGCAGGTGGTGAAATATTGGGTGAAAAGTCTTATGCTAGCCTAGCAGAGATTCCTTTTCCTGTAGATATTGTTAATGTTTACCGTCGCAGTGAGTTTTTGCCAGATGTGGCGCGTGATTTTCTCAAGGCTGATGCTAAGATTTTTTGGGCACAGCTAGGACTTGAAAGTCTAGAGGCGGAAGAAATCTTGCGTGCTGGTGGATGCGATGACATCGTGATGAATCGTTGCATCAAGAGAGAACATACACGCTTGATTGAGGAAGTATAATAAAAAGGTAGCTGGTGGGCTACCTTTTGTGTTATACTCAATGAAAATCAAAGAGCAAACTAGGAAACTAGTCGCAGGCTGCTCAAAACACAGTTTTGAGGTTGTGGATAGAACTGACGAAGTCAGCTCAAAGCACTGCTTTGAGGTTGTAGATAAGACTGACGAAGTCAGTTACATATATACGGCAAGGCGACGTTGACGTGGTTTGAAGAGATTTTCGAAGAGTATTAGAAAATGCCGATAAAGGTCTGCATACCAAGACTAGTGAGGATGATGGCAATCCAGCAGATGGCTCCGAGGATAATAGATTTTCCGCTGGATTTGACCATAGCTACCAGATTGGTTTTGAGACCGATAGCACTCATGGCCATGATGATGAGAAATTTGGAGAGTTGTTTGAGAGGGGTGAAGAAACTACTGGATACCCCGAGAGAGGTCAGGAGGGTGGTTAGGAGAGATACAAGGATAAAGTAAAGGATAAAAAGTGGGAAGACTTTTTTCAGTTGTAGGCTTTGCTTGTTTTCTTGTTGGCGACTTTGCCAGTAGGATAGAAAGAGAGTGATGGGGATGATAGCTAGAGTACGTGTGAGTTTAACAATGGTTGCAGACTCGAGGGTATTGCTTTGGTAAAGACTGTCCCAAGCGCTGGCGGCAGCCGTTACAGAGGAAGTATCGTTGACCGCAGTCCCTGCAAAGAGGGCGAAGCCTTCATTGGATAGATGAAGCCAGGTGCCGAGGGTTGGAAAGATGAGCGCAGCCAAGACATTGAAGAAAAAGATAACGGAAATGGCTTGGGCTACTTCCTTTTCCTTAGCATCAATAACGGGCGCTGTCGCAGCAATGGCAGAACCACCACAGATTGAAGAACCTACTCCAACCAAGGTAGCCAGTTTTGTATCCAGTGCAAAGAAGCGCTGGAAGAAGTAGGCAATAATCAGAGCTATTGAGATAGTGGACAGGATGACAGGGAGTGAAGATTGGCCAACTGCGAAGACCTGCGAGATATTGAGACCAAAACCAAGCAAGATAACGGCATACTGGAGCAATTTCTTGGAACTAAAGGTCAATCCAGCATCCAGTTGTTTATAAGACGAGAGAAAGGGATGTAGGAGCATGCCTATGAAAATGGCAAAAACGGGCGCGCCAATAACAGGGAAGAATCCTCCTAAGTACCAAGATACGATAGAAATGAGAAAGCAGGCCAAGATACCTGCTCCATTTTTTGATAGAAATGACATAAAAACCTCCAAATAGAATCTGTTACCATTATAGACCTTTAAACAGGAAAAGTAAAATAGAAAGTGGAAAGTTATTCTATCATGTATTTTTGCGGTCGGGGGGCTTTTGTAGTATAATAGAGATACGTTTTGAAAGTAGGAGGTATCTATGGACTTAACTAAGCGCTTTAATAAACAGTTAGATAAGATTCAAGTTTCGTTGATTCGTCAGTTTGACCAGGCTATTTCGGAGATTCCTGGGGTCTTGCGTTTGACCTTGGGGGAACCTGATTTTACAACGCCAGATCATGTCAAGGAGGCAGCCAAGCGAGCGATTGATCAGAACCAATCCTACTATACAGGGATGAGTGGTCTGCTGACTCTACGTCAGGCAGCCAGTGACTTTGTTAAGGAAAAGTACCAACTGGACTATGCTCCTGAAAATGAAATCTTGGTTACAATTGGGGCGACAGAGGCTTTATCTGCTACTTTGACGGCTATTTTGGAAGAGGGAGATAAGGTACTTTTGCCAGCTCCTGCCTATCCAGGTTATGAACCGATTGTCAATCTAGTTGGGGCAGAGATTGTCGAGATTGACACAACTGAAAATGGTTTTGTCTTGACTCCTGAAATGTTGGAGAAGGCCATTTTGGAGCAGGGTGACAAGCTCAAGGCGGTTATTCTCAACTATCCAGCAAATCCGACAGGAATTACCTACAGTCGGGAGCAGTTGGAAGCCTTGGCAGCTGTTTTACGCAAGTACGAAATTTTCGTTGTCTGTGATGAGGTTTACTCAGAATTGACCTACACAGGCGAAGCCCATGTGTCTCTGGGAACCATGTTGAGAGATCAGGCTATTATTATCAATGGTCTATCTAAATCACATGCTATGACAGGTTGGCGTTTGGGTCTGATTTTTGCTCCTGCAGCCTTTACAGCTCAGTTGATTAAGAGTCACCAGTACTTGGTCACTGCTGCAAATACCATGGCTCAACATGCTGCGGTGGAAGCCTTGACAGCTGGTAAAAACGATGCGGAGCCCATGAAGAAGGAATACATCCAGCGTCGGGATTATATTATCGAGAAAATGACTGCTCTTGGTTTTGAGATTATCAAACCAGACGGTGCCTTCTATATCTTTGCTAAGATTCCAGCAGGCTACAATCAAGACTCCTTTGCTTTTTTGAAGGATTTTGCTCAGAAGAAGGCCGTTGCCTTTATCCCTGGTGCTGCCTTTGGGCGTTACGGAGAAGGCTATGTGCGCCTGTCTTATGCAGCCAGCATGGAGACTATCAAAGAAGCCATGAAACGACTTGAGGAGTACATGAGAGAAGCATGATTCAGTCTATCACGAGTCAAGGCTTGGTGCTCTACAATCGCAATTTTCGGGAGGATGACAAGCTCGTCAAGATTTTTACAGAGCAGGCTGGCAAGCGCATGTTTTTTGTCAAACACGCTGGCCAGTCTAAGCTGGCGCCGGTTATTCAGCCCTTGGTGCTGGCACGATTTCTCTTGCGAATCAATGATGATGGGCTCAGTTACATTGAGGACTATCATGAGGTGATGACTTTTCCCAAGATTAATAGCGATCTCTTTGTCATGGCTTATGCGACCTACGTTGCAGCTCTTGCCGATGCTAGTTTGCAGGACAATCAGCAGGATGCTCCCTTGTTTGCTTTTTTACAAAAGACTTTGGAGTTGATGGAAGCAGGCTTGGATTATCAGGTTTTGACTAATATTTTTGAGATTCAAATCTTGACTCGATTTGGAATCAGCCTCAATTTTAATGAGTGTGTTTTTTGTCATCGGTTTGGTCAGGCTTTTGACTTTTCTTTCAAATATGGTGCCTGCCTCTGTCCAGAGCATTGTCATGAAGATGAGAGACGTTGCCATCTCAATCCCAATATCCCTTATCTGCTCAATCAATTTCAAGCCATTGATTTTGAGACTTTGGAGACCATTTCGCTCAAGCCTGAAATCAAGCAAGAGCTACGCCAATTTATGGATCAACTCTACGAAGAGTACGTTGGGATTCACCTAAAATCAAAGAAATTTATTGATTCCCTAGCAGACTGGGGACAATTACTAAAAGAGGAAAAGAAATGAAAAAAATCGCAGTAGATGCCATGGGGGGAGATTACGCACCTCAGGCCATCGTTGAGGGTATCAATCAAGCCCTAGCTGACTTTTCAGATATCGAGGTTCAACTCTACGGAGATGAAACTAAAATCAAGCAATATCTGACAGCGACAGAGCGCGTCAGCATTATCCATACGGATGAGAAGATTGATTCAGACGATGAACCTACGAGAGCTATTCGGAAGAAGAAAAATGCTAGTATGGTCTTGGCGGCCAAGGCTGTCAAAGAAGGCGAAGCAGACGCTGTTCTCTCCGCTGGGAATACAGGTGCTTTGTTGGCTGCAGGATTCTTCATCGTGGGTCGTATCAAGAATATCGACCGTCCTGGACTTATGTCAACATTGCCGACCGTTGATGGGAAAGGTTTTGACATGCTAGACCTTGGTGCTAATGCGGAAAATACAGCCCAACACCTCCACCAATACGCTGTCCTAGGTTCTTTCTATGCCAAGAATGTTCGTGGCATTGCTCAACCACGTGTTGGTTTGCTCAACAACGGAACAGAGAGTAGCAAGGGTGATCCGCTTCGTAAGGAAACTTATGAATTGCTGGCGGCTGATGAAAGTTTAAACTTTATCGGAAACGTGGAAGCGCGTGATTTGATGAATGGCGTTGCGGATGTTGTCGTGGCAGATGGTTTCACGGGAAACGCTGTGCTCAAATCCATTGAAGGGACAGCCATGGGAATCATGAGCTTGCTCAAGACCGCTATTACAGGTGGTGGTCTTCGAGCGAAACTAGGCGCCCTCCTTCTCAAGGATAGCCTCAGAGGTTTGAAAAAACAGCTCAATTACTCAGATGTTGGTGGAGCGGTCTTGTTTGGTGTTAAGGCACCTGTTGTCAAGACTCATGGCTCAAGCGATGCCAAGGCTGTTTATAGTACGATCCGCCAGATTCGTACCATGCTAGAAACAGACGTAGTTGCCCAGACTGCGCGTGAATTTTCAGGAGAATAAAAGAGATGACAGAAAAAGAAATTTTTGACCGTATTGTGACCATTATCCAAGAGCGACAGGGAGAGGACTTTGTCGTGACAGAATCCTTGAGTCTGAAAGATGACTTGGATGCTGACTCAGTTGACTTGATGGAGTTTATCTTGACACTGGAAGATGAATTTAATATCGAAATCAGCGATGAGGAAATTGACCAACTCCAAAGTGTAGGAGATGTTGTTAAAATCATTCAAGCAAAATAAAGATAAGAAGTTCCAAGGCATTTGCTTTGGAATTTTTCTTTGGTTCAAGTGACCGTTTAGGAACAGATTTAGTCTTTCTAGGGACAGGAGAGATATGAAAACAAATAAAGGATATAATGGAGTCAGAAAAATCAATCTCCAAAAAGGAGCTAAGAAATGAAGATCAAATGAAAATATCAATTGATTTCTGCTAGAACAAAAATGTTAATATAGTCACAATTTTAATTGACTTTCCTTTTTTACAGGACTATAATGTAGATATAAAAAAGGATTTATTTTATAGTTGGGGGAAGGTGATGGCTATGTACTTTTGATAAACTAGTCTCTATCTTATATTCTTGGAAATGTTAGGAGGTCTTATGGTTCAGATTCATGAACCTGACATCTATTTTGACTTCGGTTCTATTTGATTTTCTTACTTTGGATTTATCTATTTTAGGAGGAAATGGCTATGAAAAAATCTAAACTACTTACACTTGGTTTGCTTGCAGGTGCTGGTCTACTTTTATCTATCAACCAAGCACAGGCTGCAGATACTTGGGTTAAAAATGGTGCTGACTGGAATCTTTCACAAGATGGCAGTCTCGCTAAAAACAAATGGGTGCAAAATGCTGGCTCTTGGTACCACTTTGACGGTTCTGGTAAAATGCAGACAGGCTGGCTCAAAGACGGCAATACTTGGTACTCACTAGCAGATAGTGGCGCTATGCGCACAGGCTGGTACAAGGAAGGTAACACATGGTACTCACTCGAAAATAGTGGTGCTATGCGTACAGGTTGGTACAAAGAAGGGTCTACATGGTATTATCTCAAAGACAGTGGTGCTATGGCAACAGGATGGGCGACTGCAAATGGTCAATGGTCTTACTTTGAAAAATCAGGTGCAATGGTCGCAGATAGAGCTGTTCCAGCAAGCGATGGGGAAAGTTATGTCATTGGTAAGGATGGTTATATGTTAACCAAACTTCCAAGTGAAGTTGAACAAGATCCTTTTGATGATACAGTTATTACAGATATCGTTACTTTGTCTGATGGTTATGACTATCACCTTGTTCATAAGAAAGATGGAGTTGTTATCGAAAAGAATGCCTGGTATATCAAACCTATTGTTGAACGTTTTTCTTATCAAAAGATTGGCGATATAAAACGAAATACTTTAGATGCAATTACTGATAATAAAAAACCAGGGGAAGAAATTGATCCTAAAGCTGTCATAAAGAATTTCCAAAACTTACCAAATAAGTATTACTTTGGAGCAGATGGACGTAAGGTTGCGAATCTACCAGAATTCACTACTCACTTCCCTATTCAAAAAGTTGGGGCTGAACTTTATCTTAAAAACTCAAGTCCAGTTATTAGTCTAGATTCATCTGGATTGACAATTAATGACAATAAACTTTATCTAAGAGGTGCCAATGATGATAATGGTAAACTTGTAACTGGATATTTTACAATGTTTATGGACGGATTATTATCTAAAGATCACCATATTTTGGGCTATGCAGATGAATCTGGTGAAATCGTGAAGATGAAAGTTTTGCCTAATGATTTCCGTGATTATATTGAAAAAGGAATTTCCGGTTTTTATGGAGAAACTGTTCGATACGACAGTTCAACAGGAAATGTTTCTGTTGTGAAATAAACTATCTGACAGAGTAAAACGAAAAAGCGAACAGCTTTGTATACTAGGAAGTCATGTTCGCTTTTATTCATAAAGTAATAGTTACTGTTTGGTCTCTGTTTCAAAAAAATCTGCTTGATAATAATCACGAACTTCTCTTTTCATTTCTTCTAGTAATCGACTTTCATCTGTTGATTCGAGTAAGGATAATCCTTTATTAATCATAGTATGATCTTCATTAACAATTCCCAGACGTACTTGAGCTACACCTAATAAATCGTATCGTTTCAATATTTTTGCTAAATCAAGACATTCTTGAATTAAGCATAGACAGTCATCTTTCTTCCCTGCTTCAAGGTACATTCGTGTCATATTGGCTAGAATGGAGTAATGAATACTTTGAATTGGACGATAATCTGTGTATTTATTTAGAGATTTTACAAGTCTTTGACGTAGCATTTCTAGTGAATCAATAGGGAAATGGAAAATGATCATCACTAGCAATCGTAAATCTGAGAGGAACCACTGATCTCTTTTTTCCAATTCTTTCCATAACTCCTCAGCCAAGGCTTGAGCTTTATCGGAAAACTGATTTTCAATCACTTCTATAAAAATGGTTAGTTCTTTCACAGCATGTTCTATTGGGATATCATTCTGCACTGCATCTAGATAAATTTGACATTTTGATAGCAGTGTCTTCATTTCTTCTAGATTAGGTGAAGAAATGACTTGATAATATTCTGAAAATAATTTCTTACGAGAATCCATTTGGTAATGTTGACAAATATAATGAAATTCATCGAAACTCATATCAATTTGCCTCAAAAGCAACTCCATAGTATCATACCTAGGAGTAGAATGATTATTTTCAAACTTAGATAAGTTAGAATGAGTAATGTAGTCACCACAGACCTCATTTTGTGTAATCCCTTTTGACTTACGAATGTATTTATAAACTGAACCAATATCCCACCGCATATTTTTGCCTCCAAAAATGTTCCAAAAGTAGAAGTTTTAGGAAAATATTTATATTTAGTATATCATAAAGGTGTGGGGTGGGCAATGATGATAGAAAGAAGGTGTTGGTTGACTCTTAAGGATTATTAGGAGTTATGTAGAATGTTTATGATGGAAAAATATCTTTTTATAACTATTCAATAAAGGAGGAAATGGCTATGAAAAAATCTAAACTACTCACACTTGGTTTGCTTGCAGGTTCTGGTCTGCTTTTGTCAATCAATCAAGCACAGGCTGCAGATACTTGGGTTAAAAATGGCGCTGACTGGAATCTTTCTCAAGATGGCAGTCTCGCTAAAAACAAATGGGTACAAAACGCAGGTTCTTGGTACCACTTTGACGGTTCTGGTAAAATGCAGACAGGCTGGCTCAAAGACGGCAATACTTGGTATTCACTAGCAAATAGTGGCGCTATGCGTACTGGCTGGTACAAGGAAGGTAACACATGGTACTCGCTCGCAGACAGTGGCGCTATGCGTACAGGTTGGTACAAAGAAGGGTCTACTTGGTACTACCTCAAAGGTAGTGGCGCTATGGCAACAGGATGGGCAACTGCAAATGGTCAATGGTCTTACTTTGAAAAATCAGGTGCAATGGTCGCAGACAGAGCTGTTCCAGCCAGTGATGGGGAAAGTTATGTCATTGGTAAGGATGGATATCTGTTAACCAAACTCCCAAGTCAGGTTGAACAATCTCAAGCGGATGATACAATTATCACAAATATTGTTACTTTATCTGACGGGTATGATTATCATCTTATTTATACAAAAGATGGAGTCATTGTTGAAAAAAATGCTTGGTACATAAAACCTGAATTTAAGAAGTTTTCTGATAAATATGGAGATAAAGTTTCCAATACGATGTTGGCTTTAGTAGATAATACGGAAGAAGGACAAGAAATTAATCCTAAAGCTGTCGTGAAAAATTTCCAAAACTTACCAAACAGGTATTACTTTGGGGCAGATGGTCGTCGCGTAACAAATTTACCAGAAATGACCACCTATTCAGAGATTAAAAAAGTTGGAAATGATGTCTATCTAGAAAATCCAGGTGCACGACTTTTTCTTGGAGCTACCAGCTTCACAATCAATAATAATAAACTATACTATTTAGATGGTGATAATGGCAAACTAAAAACAGGCTATCTAGCATTGATTGATGATAGACCAAGCTATCATCACTATCATATTCTTGTTTATGCAGACCAATCTGGTGAAATTCTTAAAATGAAACGATTGCCAACAGGAATTTCAGATTATCTTAATAAAGAAATTGACGGTTTCTACGGTCAAACTGTTAAAATCGATAGTAAGACAGGAAATGTTTCTGTTGTGAAATAAACTATTTCACATAGTAAAACGAAAAAGCGAACAGCTTTGTATACTAGTAAGTCATGTTCATTTCGCTATAGAATAGGAGGAAATGGCTATGAAAAAATCTAAACTACTCACTCTTGGTCTGCTTGTAGGTGCTGGTCTACTTTTATCTATCAACCAAGCACAGGCTGCAGATACTTGGGTTAAAAATGGCGCTGACTGGAATCTTTCTCAAGATGGAAGCTTAGCTAAAAATAAATGGGTGCAAAATGCTGGTTCTTGGTACCATTTTGACGGTTCTGGTAAAATGCAGACAGGCTGGCTCAAAGATGGCAATACCTGGTATTCACTAGCAGATAGTGGGGCTATGCGTACTGGATGGTACAAGGAAGGCAATACCTGGTATTCACTAGCAGATAGTGGCGCCATGCGTACAGGTTGGTACAAAGAAGGGTCTACTTGGTACTATCTTCATTTTAGTGGTTCTATGATGACAGGTTGGGTGTTCATAGATGGTAATTGGTATTATTTTGAACAATCAGGTGCAATGGCCTCTGATAGAGTTGTAAATTCTAGTGATGGCACAGGCTATATTCTCAGCAAGGATGGGCATATGTTCACTTTACAAAATAGCCCTTATAAACATGGTGACATTGTTCGTTTAGGCGATGGATATGAATATCTGATTAAAGCAAAATTTGACGGAAATAACTTTACTGATGTTATCGTGGATAAAAACACTTGGCATATTAAACCTGAGTTCAAGAAGTTTTCCGACAAATATGGGGATGAGGTTGCAAATACAACCTTAGCTTTAGTAGATAATAAAGAAGAAGGACAAGAAATTGATCCTAAAGCTGTCATTCGTAATTTCCAAAATCTACCAGGTCGATATTACTTTGGAGCAGATGGTCGTAGAGTATTACCACTTCCAGAGATGACAACTAGATCAGAAATCAAAAAAGTTGGCAATGATCTTTATCTAGAAGACCCAGGTGTACGACTTCGATTTGATAACTTCACAATCAATAACAATAAACTATACTATTTAGATAATGGACAAAGTAAGCTCAAAACAGGTTACTTTGTACTGATTGATGATGGTATGGCTACAACCCACTATCACTTACTTGTATATGCAGACCAATCTGGTGAGGTTCTTAAGATGAAACGCTTGCCATCAAGATTTTCAGATTATTTTGACAAAGAAATCGATGGTTTCTATGGTCAAAAAATTAAGATTACACAGCCAAATAAGTATGAATATTACAAGGTTCTTGTGGTAAAATAAATAGATAAGCAATCTTCACAACGAATATAAAATTAAAACGTGCAAATCATTTTCAAGAGGCTTTAGATTTCTTGTATTTTAAAAGAAACTAAAGCCTTTTGTGGATGTATTGTTTTTCAGAAAGTATGAAAAACTAGAGAGTTGTATCGGGGAGATAAATATTATTTCGCTTAAATAAATTAGGAGTCGTTTTATTCTATGATTATTTTAGAATTCTTAGTTTCTGTGCTATATATTCTGTTGGTAGTCGTTTCAACCATGGTGCCTACTATTTATTTGGGTGCTCAAATTTCCCCAGAATTTTATAAAAAACGTTATTGGATACTTATATTTTTAATTAGTTTATCTGCTCGTCAAACATTTGGAGAATTATTTCATATAGGAGTTCTTCTCTTCTTTTACTGTATTTTTTTATTAGTATTGCACAAGGGAAAAGGGGAATCTCTTTTTCTTTCTCTGTATCTTTTTCTCTTCTTTCAAAGTATTCGTTATTTATTTTTGACAATTTGGATTCGTGTATTATCTGGTGAGCATTGTTGTTTCGTAGATTCGTTTTCTACTTTATATATATCTATATTTGATTTATTATCAATCTTTCTATGTTGTAAAATTATGAAGCGTTGGTCTTTGGATTTGGATTTATTCTTTTCAGATACTTTTAAAACCCACTATCGTAAGAGTTTTTTCATTATCCTACCTCTGACTGGATTTAGGATATTCTCTTCGTTTATGACCAATAGAAATAGTTCTTTCTACGTTCGTTTTGACACGACCATTTCTCTCCTGATTTTCATTCTCTTTTTCTCTTGGCTCTTTTACATCAAGCATTTGGAGCAGGTTTATCGTGATGAGCAGACCATTCAGAGACAGGAAGATGAAAATCGTTCCTTGCAAGGGATGGTGGACAAGTTGGGTCATCTCTATGATGAAGTTCGAGGTTTCCGTCATGATTTTGCGGGGATTGTCGCCAGCATGGAGCCTGCCATAGCTAATCAAGACATGGCTGAGGTGTCTACCATTTATCAAGATGTCTTTCTAAAGACCAATGAAAAGCTGAGAAAGGCGGATTACACAGCCTTTAATCTTCACAATATCCACGACATAGCCATTCGCAATACCTTGGCAAAAGCCATGATTGTGGCAGATAATCAAGGAATTCATTTTAGTTTGGAGACGGTGGGGGTTGTCGAAGAGCTGGATTTGCCTATGTTGGAGGCTATCCGTATCCTCTCTATCCTCACGACAAATGCCTTAGAGGCAGCGAGCGAGGCTGAAAATCCGCAGATTCGGGTTGCTTTGTTGGCAAGTGATAGGAGTGTCCGTTTTATCATTGAAAACACTCGTAAGAAAGAAGAACTGAATCCCAGCATTCTCAGTCAAAAGGGTTACTCTACCAAGGGTAACCACAGTGGACTGGGCTTAGCAACCTTGGAGGATATGGTTTTTCATTATGATTTAAACTTAGATACTCAGCTAGGAGAGACGACTTTTAGACAAGATTTAGAATTGCCATTTAAGGATGAGAAACGAGGTGGAGAGGAATGAGAATTTTAGTTTTGGAAGACGATAGAGTCCAGCAGGGACGGATAGAGCAGACTTTACTAGATATCGGTCGCTCTCGCAATTTGAGATTGGAAATTGATATTGCCAAAAACTATGGGGATGTTGAAAAGTATTCTCAGTATTTTGATCATTACCAGCTCTATTTATTGGATTTAGAGATTGATGGAGAGCGTGAACGGGGCTTTCAGGTTGCTCAACAGGTTCGGGAGCGGGATCCTTTTACAAGCATTGTCTTTGTGTCCACGCATTCGGAGGCCTTGCCTCTAGCTTTTCGCTACCACTTGTCTGCCTTGGATTTTATTTCCAAGGATCAGCCTGAGGAGGATTATCGTCATCAGCTGGAACGCTGTCTGGACTATGTACTGGCAGTGGATAAGAGGGAAAATATGCGTCTCTTCACCTATAGTTTTGAGGGGAGACGGGGCTTTACTCTGCCCTACCATGAGATTTTAGCCTTTGAAACTTCAGTGGAATCCCATCGTATCAAGGTCTATTATGCCAATCATTCTATCAAGACCATTTATGGCAGTCTCAAGGATATCGCTGCTAAGGCTGAAAAAGATTACTTTGTCTATGCCAATCGCAATACGTTGGTCAGTTTACATGCCATTGAAGAGATGACTGCGACAGAAGTGACCCTGTTAGAAGGCTTGCACTTCCCCGTATCACGAACAGCCAGAAGAACTCTTAAAAAACATCTCAATGTCTAATATCTGTTAGACTTGAATCAAATTATCAATAAGAATGTCGGAAAATTTTCTGATATTCTTATTTTTTTGACTTCTTT
>CAUQXM010000019.1:0-30478 GCA_963522215.1 uncultured Streptococcus sp.
ATAAAGAAATGAACGAACATGTGGGATTGAAGTGGGATTAGCTTGAATCCAGAGGGAAGTAAATGACGATTAAAATAATTGCGACAGATATGGATGGGACCTTGCTGGATGCTAGAGGCCAGCTTGATCTTCCACGCTTGGAAAAGATTTTAGATCAGTTGGATCAAAGGGGTATTCGTTTTGTCATCGCGACGGGCAATGAAATTCATCGCATGAGGCAACTACTGGGGCACTTGGTGGATCGAGTGGTTCTGGTTGTTGCAAACGGTGCTCGTATTTTTGAAAACAATGAACTGATTCAGGCTCAGACTTGGGATGATGCCATTGTCGATAAGGCTTTGACTCGTTTCAAGGATCGAGCGTGTCAGGACCAGTTTGTTGTAACGGGGATGAAGGGTGGTTTCGTCAAAGAAGGTACGATTTTTACAGATCTTGAAAGTTTTATGACTCCAGAAATGATTGAAAAATTCTACCAACGGATGCAATTTGTGGACGAATTAACCTCTGACCTCTTTGGTGGTGTGCTCAAGATGAGTATGGTTGTTGGTGAGGAACGTTTGAGTTCGGTCTTGGAAGAAATCAATGACCTCTTTGATGGCCGTGTTCGTGCTGTATCAAGTGGCTATGGTTGCATTGATATCCTTCAAGCTGGAATTCATAAAGCATGGGGCTTGGAAGAATTACTCAAGCGTTGGGACTTGAACCCCCAACAAATCATGGCTTTTGGTGACAGTGAAAATGATGTTGAAATGCTTGAAATGGCTGGAATTGCCTATGCGATGGAAAATGCTGATGATAAAGCCAAAGCTGTGGCGACTGCTCTAGCGCCAGCCAACAGCCAAGGAGGAGTTTATCAAGTCTTGGAAAACTGGTTAGAAAAAGGAGAATGAAGTGGCAGTACAGTTATTAGAAAATTGGTTACTAAAGGAACAAGAAAAAATCCAAACCAAGTATCGTCACTTAAATCAGGTTTCTGTTGTAGAGCCAGACATTCTTTTTATTGGGGATTCCATTGTCGAATATTATCCTCTACAGGAATTATTTGGGACTTCAAAGACAATTGTCAATCGAGGAATTCGTGGCTATCAGACAGGACTGTTACTAGAGAATCTAGATGCGCATCTGTACGGTGGAGCAGTAGATAAAATTGTCCTATTGATTGGGACAAATGATATCGGAAAAGATGTGCCTGTGAATGAGGTTCTCAATAATCTCGAAGCTATCATACAATCCATTACTCGCGATTATCCATTGACTGAGATTAAATTGCTTTCCATTTTGCCAGTCAATGAGGGAGAGGAGTACAAGCAGACAGTCTATATCCGCACGAATGAAAAAATCCAGAAATGGAATCAAGCCTATCAAGAGCTTGCTTCTGCCTATATGCAGGTAGAATTTGTGCCAGTTTTTGATAGTTTGACAGACCAAGTAGGCCAACTCAAAAAAGACTACACGACTGATGGACTGCACCTTAGTGTTACTGGTTATCAGATTTTGACCAAAGCTTTGAAAGACTATCTTTTGTAGTTAGTTGATTTCCTTTTTGCATTTTTGAGTTAGATAAGGTATAATGGTTTTATTGTCTTTTGGGGTCGTTACGGATTCGACAGGCATTATGAGGCATATTTTGCAACCCGTGTGGCGACGTAAACGCTCAGTTAAATATAACTGCAAAAAATAACACTTCTTACGCTCTAGCTGCCTAAAAACCAGCAGGCGTGACCCGATTTGGATTGCTCGTGTTCAATGACAGGTCTTATTATTAGCGAGATACGATCAAGTCTTGTCTAGCGGCTTGATAAGAGATTGATAGACTCGCAGTTTCTAGGCTTGAGTTATGTGTCGAGGGACTGTTAAACTAATACATAACCTATGGTTGTAGACAAATATGTTGGCAGGTGTTTGGACGTGGGTTCGACTCCCACCGGCTCCATTATTCCTTTGCATTCTTTTGCATTCCTTGGTAAAACGTTGTTAAATCAACGTTTTTTATTTTGAAGTTCTTTATAAAAACTAAAAAAATGAACTTAACGTTCAAAAATTAGACATAACAAATTAAAAAATATACCGACTTTTATCTCCCTGAATGATATAATGATTGTATATTGTGGGTTTATTGTAATGTTGTGTTTGATTTTCAAAAAGAACAATTATCTAGAAGAAGAGAATATATAACATAGTTTTGAAATGATTCTTGAATTTGAACATTGGGTATAATTGAGTACGATTTTAAAAATTTTTGAATATAGACTTAGATACTTTATCTTGGTTGATAGAGTATTTACTTTAAAATACAAGGGTAACAGGTAAAAAATTAAATAAACAAAAAATGATGTTTATTCGTGATGTTAGGTTTGATAAATCCAATCGTTTTAGTATTTTTATTTTTGGAGAATTACTCAAGAGGCTGAAGAGGACGGTTTGCTAAATCGTTAGGTCGGATAACTGGCGCGAGGGTTCGAATCCCTCATTCTCCGTTAGAATAATCTTGAGATTTTCTAAAGAAACACTCTTAGGGACTTTTTCCAAGAGTAAATTTTATAAAGAGGTGTATTATGAAAAAAGTTAAGTTGCTTGGTATTTTAGCGCTCTCAGCAGTTGTCTTAGGTGCTTGTTCTTCACTTCCGAGTCAGTCAGGGTCGAATTCTGACAAAACCGAACAAACTGATAAGAAAGAAGAATCAGTCAAAGAAAAAGTTACAAAAGATGCTGAAACTTTATTAGATGCAGTTTTGACTACTGATATTGCTAAGTTTAAAAAGATTTACGGCGAAACCTATGAAAAATGGACTGAGGCAGTATTTGCGGTTCAAACTAGTGAAAAGGTAAAAGATGATGGTCTTACACCAGCCTCTACCTATTCTGTTCAATGGCATGCTGATTTCCCTATTGAAACACCAGAAGAAACAATTACTGGTTTCTTAAAAGTAAGACGAAAAATGTTCCAAGAGATTGGTTCTTACTCTATTAAGGATGTTAAGTTAGACGAATCAGGGAGTTCAGCTACTGTAACTTTTACATCTAAAAAGTTGCATTCTAAGGGCTTGGCTTCTTCAACAAGAGACGTTTTAACTACTCTAATTGGAGGAATTGACAACTTAGGTAAGTACAATACTGCGGGATCAAATGTTGATATTAAACGATACCAAACATTAATTTCGTACTGGATTTTTGAGCATCTGTTTAGGCATGATTTTACTATCTATAACGATGTTGACCCTAACTTAGCGTATACACCATTTACTACTGGAGATTTTGATACTGAAATCAAATTAACCAAAGATAAGGATGGCAATTGGCTTATCTCTCAAGAGGATTATCGTACTCTAGCAACGGAGTTAATTGATAATACAGAAGGTTATGAGACTGTTGTCAGAAGCAATGTTTCAAAAACTAACGACAAAGATAAGTCTAGTGATAAATCGACAGGCAACTCAACAGATAAATCTTCAGATAAAAAAGATAAAAGTAGTATCTGATAATTAGTTTAAAAAGTAAAGCAAGTAGTTTATAATAGCTACTTGCTTTATTTCGTTTTATTAGCAAAAAAGATACAACATTTGTTGCATCCTATAAATAATTTTTCTTTTCTACGGAAGACATGGGATTCGAACCCACGCACGCTGTTACACGCCTACCGCGTTTCCAACACGGCCTCTTAAGCCTCTTGAGTAATCTTCCAATACTTACTCAAATAGTCTACCATAAAGGCTCTTATCTTGCAATAAAAATTCTGGAAATAAGAAAAATGATAGATTTTGAAAGAAAATGATAAAAAATGCTTGACTTTGAAAGAAAGTGTGATAGAATGAATAGTGTAAACGATAACAGGAGGTGATTCAGTGTTAAAAACAGAGCGGAAACAATTGATTTTAGAGGAGTTAAATCAACATCATGTAGTTTCTCTAGAAAAATTAGTTAGTTTGCTAGAGACCTCAGAATCAACGGTTCGAAGAGATTTGGATGAATTGGAAGCAGAAAACAAGCTTCGTCGCGTGCATGGTGGAGCAGAATTACCTCACTCCTTGCAGGAAGAAGAAACCATTCAAGAAAAATCTGTCAAAAACCTTCAAGAGAAGAAGTTGTTGGCTCAGAAAGCAGCCTCTCTCATCAAGGAACAAGATGTCATCTTTATCGATGCTGGAACAACAACTGCTTTTTTGATCCATGAATTGGTCAATAAGAATATTACTGTTGTGACAAATTCGATTCACCATGCCGCACAGTTGGTTGAAAAGCAGATTCCAACTGTCATGGTTGGAGGATGTGTCAAGATGGCGACAGATGCTAGCATCGGGGGTGTTGCTCTTAACCAGATTAACCAATTGCACTTTGACCGTGCTTTTATCGGGATGAATGGTGTGGACGATGGCTATTATACGACTCCTGATATGGAGGAGGGAGCTGTGAAGCGAGCTATTTTGGAGAATGCCAAACAGACCTATGTCTTGGTGGATTCGTCTAAAATTGGACAAACTTGCTTTGCCAAGGTAGCACCACTCAAACGAGCTATTGTTATCACAAGTCAAGGGCATGAGCTCTTGCAGGCTATTAAGGAGAAAACGGAGGTAATAGAAGTATGATTTATACAGTCACACTCAATCCATCCATTGACTATATCGTTCGTTTGGACCAAGTCCAAGTCGGTAGTGTCAATCGTATGGACAGTGATGATAAGTTTGCTGGTGGGAAAGGAATCAATGTCAGTCGTGTCTTGAAACGCTTGGATATTCCAAATACAGCGACTGGATTTATCGGAGGCTTTACTGGTGAATTTATCACAGATACTCTGGCAGAGGAAGAAATCGAGACGCGTTTTGTCCAAGTGGCAGAAGATACTCGTATCAATGTTAAAATCAAAGCAGACCAAGAAACAGAAATCAACGGAACGGGTCCAACTGTTGAACCAGCCCAGTTAGAAGAGTTGAAAGCTATTTTGTCTAGTTTAACAGCAGAAGATACAGTTGTCTTTGCGGGTTCGAGTGCTAAAAATCTAGGCAATGTCATCTATAAGGATTTGATTGCCTTGACGCGTCAAACGGATGCGCAAGTGGTTTGTGACTTTGAAGGACAGACCTTAATTGATAGTTTGGGCTACCAGCCACTTTTGGTCAAACCAAACAATCATGAACTGGGAGCGATCTTTGGGGTTAAACTCGAAAGTTTAGATGAAATCGAGAACTATGCTCGTGAGTTACTGACTAAAGGTGCCCAAAACGTCATTATTTCTATGGCTGGTGACGGTGCCCTCCTTGTCACATCTGAGGGAGCTTACTTTGCTAAACCTATCAAAGGGACAGTCAAAAATTCAGTTGGGGCTGGTGATTCTATGGTCGCTGGATTTACAGGTGAGTTTGTCAAATCGAAAGATGCAGTAGAAGCCTTCAAATGGGGAGTGGCTTGCGGAACAGCAACGACCTTCTCAGATGACTTGGCAACAGCAGAATTTATTAAAGAAACATATGAAAAAGTTGAGGTAGAAAAACGATGAAAATTCAAGACCTATTGAGAAAAGATGTCATGTTGCTGGATTTGCAGGCAACTGAAAAAACAGCTGTCATCGAAGAGATGATTAAAAGCTTGACAGACCACGGTTATGTGACAGATTTTGAAACTTTTAAAGAAGGAATTTTGGCGCGTGAAGCTCTGACTTCTACAGGTTTGGGTGATGGAATCGCTATGCCTCACAGCAAAAACTCTGCTGTAAAAGAAGCGACAGTTCTCTTTGCCAAGTCAAACAAGGGTGTTGACTACGAGAGCTTGGATGGACAAGCAACTGACCTCTTCTTTATGATTGCAGCTCCAGAAGGTGCCAATGATACTCACTTGGCAGCCTTGGCAGAATTGTCTCAATACTTGATGAAAGACGGTTTTGCTGACAAACTTCGCCAAGCAACATCAGCTGACCAAGTCATTGAGCTTTTTGACCAAGCTTCAGAAAAAGCTGAGGAGCCTGTTCAAGTACCTGCCAATGACTCTGCTGACTTTATCGTGGCTGTTACAGCTTGTACGACAGGTATTGCCCATACTTACATGGCCCAAGAAGCTCTTCAAAAAGTGGCTGTTGAAATGGGGGTAGGCATCAAGGTTGAAACCAACGGTGCTAGCGGTGTTGGAAACCAGCTAACTGCAGAGGATATCCGCAAGGCTAAAGCCGTTATCATCGCTGCAGACAAGGCTGTTGAAATGGATCGTTTCGATGGCAAACCATTGATCAATCGTCCAGTTGCTGACGGTATCCGTAAGACAGAAGAATTGATTAACATGGCTCTTTCAGGAGATGCTGAAGTTTATCGTGCTGCTAATGGAGCAAAAGCTGCAACAGCCTCTAATGAAAAACAAAGCCTTGGTGGTGCCTTCTACAAACACTTGATGAGTGGTGTATCTCAAATGTTGCCATTCGTTATTGGTGGTGGTATCATGATTGCCCTCGCTTTCTTGATCGACGGAGCTTTTGGTGTGCCACAAGATAATCTTGGCAATCTCGGATCCTACCATGAGCTAGCTTCTATGTTCATGAAAATTGGTGGCGCAGCCTTTGGCTTGATGCTCCCAGTCTTTGCAGGATATGTTGCCTACTCTATCGCTGAAAAACCAGGTTTGGTAGCAGGTTTCGTGGCTGGTGCTATTGCCAAAGAAGGTTTTGCCTTTGGTAAAATTCCTTATGCAGCAGGTGGTGAAGCAACATCAACTCTTGCAGGTGTCTCATCTGGTTTCCTAGGTGCCCTTGTGGGTGGATTTATCGCAGGTGCTTTGGTTCTTGCTATCAAGAAATACGTTAAAGTTCCTCGTTCACTTGAAGGTGCTAAATCAATCCTTCTCTTGCCACTTCTTGGAACAATCTTGACTGGATTTGTCATGCTAGCTGTTAATATCCCAATGGCAGCAATCAACACTGCTATGAATGACTTCCTAGGCGGTCTTGGAGGAGGTTCAGCTGTCCTTCTTGGTATCGTTCTTGGAGGAATGATGGCTGTCGATATGGGTGGACCAGTCAATAAAGCAGCTTATGTCTTTGGTACAGGTACGCTTGCAGCGACTGTTTCTTCAGGTGGTTCTGTAGCCATGGCAGCAGTTATGGCTGGAGGAATGGTTCCACCACTTGCTATCTTTGTTGCAACTCTTCTTTTCAAAGATAAATTTACCAAAGAAGAACGCAACTCTGGTTTGACAAACATCATCATGGGCTTGTCATTTATCACTGAGGGAGCAATTCCATTTGGTGCCGCTGACCCAGCTCGTGCGATTCCAAGCTTCATCCTTGGTTCAGCAGTAGCAGGTGGCCTCGTTGGTCTTACTGGTATCAAACTCATGGCGCCACACGGAGGAATCTTCGTTATCGCCCTTACTTCAAATGCTCTTCTTTACCTTGTTTCTGTCTTGGTAGGAGCAATCGTAAGTGGTGTGGTCTATGGTTACCTACGCAAACCACAAGCATAAAACTTAGATATAAAATGAAAAGATTGGACCGTTTGGTGCAGTCTTTTTCTCTTTCCGAAATGCCTGTGAAATATGGTATAATAGAAGAATGGCAAACAAGAATACAAGTAAAACAAGACGGAGACCGTCTAAAGCAGAACTCGAAAGAAAAGAAGCGATTCAACGAATGTTGATTTCGTTGGGAATCGCGCTTTTATTGATTTTCGCAGCCTTCAAATTAGGGGCTGCAGGTATAACCCTTTACAATTTAATTCGCTTGCTGGTGGGTAGCCTAGCTTATCTCGCAATATTTGGTATTCTGCTCTACCTCTTCTTTTTCAAGTGGATACGAAAACAGGAAGGACTCTTATCTGGATTTTTCACCATATTTGCTGGCTTACTCTTGATTTTGGAGGCCTACTTAGTTTGGAAATATGGCTTGGATAAGTCGGTATTAAAAGGGACTATGGCTCAGGTTGTGACTGATTTGACAGGTTTTCGAACGACCAGTTTTGCTGGTGGAGGCTTGATTGGTGTTGCCCTCTATGTGCCAACAGCCTTTCTCTTCTCAAATATCGGTACTTACTTTATTGGTTCTATCTTGATTTTAGCTGGAGCCCTGCTAATCAGTCCTTGGTCTGTTTACGATATTGCTGAATTTTTCAGTAGAGGCTTTGCCAAATGGCGGGAAGGTCATGAGCGTCGAAAAGAGGAACGCTTTGTCAAACAAGAAGAAAAAGCTCGTCAAAAGGCTGAGGAAGAGGCTAGATTAGAACAAGAAGAGACCGAAAAAGCCTTACTCGATATGCCTCCTGTTGATATGGAAACGGGTGAAATTCTGACAGAAGATGTTGTGCTTGACGTTCCACCTGTTCCAGAAGAAGAATGGGTAGAACCAGAAATCATCCTGCCTCAAGCTGAACTTGAATTCGCTGAACAGGAAGATGGCTCTGATGATGAAGATGTACAGGTCGATTTTTCAGCCAAGGAGGCTCTCGAATACAAACTTCCAAGCTTACAACTCTTTGCCCCAGATAAACCAAAAGACCAGTCTAAAGAGAAGAAAATCGTTCGGGAAAATATCAAAATCCTAGAAGAAACCTTTGCTAGCTTTGGTATCAAGGTAACGGTTGAACGGGCTGAAATTGGGCCATCAGTGACCAAGTATGAAGTCAAGCCAGCAGTCGGTGTACGGGTTAACCGCATTTCCAATCTAGCAGATGACCTCGCTCTAGCCTTGGCAGCCAAGGATGTCCGAATCGAAGCACCTATCCCAGGGAAATCTTTAGTGGGAATCGAAGTACCTAACTCTGAGATTGCGACAGTTTCTTTCCGCGAACTATGGGAACAATCTCAAACAAAAGCAGAAAATCTCTTGGAAATTCCTCTAGGAAAGGCGGTTAATGGCACCGCAAGAGCTTTTGACCTTTCCAAAATGCCCCACTTGCTAGTTGCAGGTTCAACCGGTTCAGGGAAGTCAGTAGCTGTTAACGGCATTATCGCTAGCATCCTCATGAAGGCGAGACCTGACCAAGTTAAATTTATGATGGTCGATCCCAAGATGGTTGAGTTGTCTGTTTACAATGATATTCCCCACCTCTTGATTCCAGTCGTGACCAATCCACGTAAGGCCAGCAAGGCTTTGCAAAAGGTCGTGGATGAAATGGAAAATCGTTATGAACTCTTTGCAAAGGTAGGAGTTCGGAATATTGCAGGTTTTAATGCTAAGGTAGAAGAGTTTAATGCCCAGTCTGAGTACAAGCAGGTTCCGCTACCGCTCATTGTCGTGATTGTGGATGAGTTGGCTGACCTCATGATGGTTGCCAGCAAGGAAGTGGAAGATGCCATCATTCGTCTTGGGCAGAAGGCGCGGGCTGCAGGTATCCACATGATTCTTGCAACCCAGCGTCCATCCGTTGATGTCATCTCTGGTCTAATTAAGGCCAATGTCCCATCTCGAGTGGCGTTTGCAGTTTCATCTGGTACAGACTCACGCACCATCTTGGATGAAAATGGAGCTGAGAAACTGCTTGGACGTGGAGATATGCTCTTTAAACCAATCGATGAAAATCATCCAGTTCGTCTCCAAGGATCCTTTATCTCGGATGATGATGTTGAACGCATCGTAAACTTCATCAAGGCTCAGGCTGATGCGGACTACGATGAGAGTTTTGATCCAGGTGAGGTTTCTGAAAATGAAGGTGAATTTTCAGATGGTGAAACTGGTGGAGATCCGCTTTTTGAAGAAGCCAAAGCTTTGGTCATTGAGACACAGAAAGCCAGCGCATCCATGATTCAGCGTCGTTTGTCAGTTGGATTTAACCGTGCGACCCGCCTCATGGAAGAACTTGAAATGGCAGGTGTCATCGGTCCAGCTGAAGGTACCAAGCCTAGAAAAGTTTTACAACAATAAAAAAATAGCTTCTTTCCAAGTTTGGAAGGAGGCTATTTTAGTGATTATTGATTAGTTTTATTTTCCGAAGTTGGGGTATTGGACTGTTTTTCATTTTCAGTAGTAGGTTTACTTGTGGCAGGTGTAGTAGAGTCTTGAGTTGCTGTTTTCTGCTCTTCTTTTTTCTCTTCCTTGACGCTAGCTTTTGGTGTTTCCTCTTGCTGTGTTTTTTCTTGAGAAGTGTTGTTTTCCTTACTGGGACTAGTGTTTTCCTGAGGGGATTCCTTTTGAATTTCTTTGACAATTGTTGTCGTCTGGCTTGTCGTAGGTTCTTTTTTAGTATTTTTGTTATTATCCAAGGCGTTCATGATCGTGATACTTGCGGTAATTAAGCCAAGAATACTACCGATAGTCGCAACGGTTTTTTGAAAGACTGTAAAGCCTTTTTTGATGTGTTCTGTTTTTGGTTTTGAAGTTCTACGATAATTAGACATACATTCTCTCCTTTAATTAAAATTTATTATACCGCATTTCTTTAAAAAAATCTTAAAAAAAGAGGAATTGCCCTTTCTTGTCGCAAGCTCCGTTTCATGATACAATAGAAGGAGTGATTTTAGAAAGCGTGAGAAAACATGATTTACTTTGATAATTCGGCGACGACCAAGCCTTATCCTGAAGCCCTTGAAACTTATATGCAGGTCGCTTCAAAAATTTTAGGAAATCCATCTAGCCTCCATCGTTTAGGAGACCAGGCAACACGAATCTTAGATGCTTCGCGCCAACAGATTGCAGATTTAATCGGTAAGAAAAGTGAGGAAATCTTCTTTACTTCTGGTGGAACAGAAGGGGATAACTGGGTCATCAAGGGTGTGGCCTTTGAAAAAGCCCAGTTTGGTAAGCACATCATTGTATCAGCCATTGAACATCCAGCAGTTAAGGAATCAGCACTCTGGTTGAAAAGTCAAGGGTTTGAGGTGGATTTTGCTCCAGTTGATAACAAAGGATTTGTGGATGTTGAAGCGTTAGCAGATTTGATACGACCTGATACGACCCTCGTTTCCGTCATGGCTGTGAACAATGAAATCGGCTCGATTCAACCTATTCAAGCTATTTCAGAACTGTTAGCAGACAAGCCGACTATTTCCTTCCACGTTGATGCGGTTCAGGCACTTGCTAAAATTCCGACTGAAAAGTATCTGACAGAACGAGTGGATTTTGCGACTTTCTCTAGTCACAAGTTTCACGGAGTTCGAGGTGTTGGTTTTGTCTATATAAAGTCTGGCAAGAAGATTACGCCTCTTTTAACAGGTGGTGGTCAGGAGCGTGATTATCGTTCGACAACTGAAAATGTGGCAGGGATTGCAGCGACAGCCAAGGCTCTGCGTTTGTCTATGGAAAAGCTAGATTTCTTTACGAGTAAGACAGGACAGATGAAGGCAGTGATTCGCCAAGCTCTTTTAGATTATCCAGATATATTTATCTTTTCAGATGAGGAAGACTTTGCCCCTCATATCCTGACTTTTGGAATCAAGGGTGTCCGTGGTGAAGTCATCGTTCACGCCTTTGAAGACTATGATATTTTCATCTCAACAACTTCTGCTTGTTCGTCCAAGGCTGGAAAACCTGCAGGTACCTTGATTGCAATGGGAGTGGATAAAGATAAGGCCCAGTCAGCTGTGCGTCTTAGTCTAGACCTTGAAAATGATATGAGTCAGGTCGAGCAGTTTTTGACCAAGCTAAAATTAATTTACAATCAAACTAGAAAAGTAAGATAGGAGCATTCATGCAGTATTCAGAAATTATGATTCGCTACGGAGAGCTGTCAACCAAGGGTAAAAACCGTATGCGTTTCATCAATAAACTTCGCAATAATATTTCAGACGTTTTATCTATCTATCCCCAAGTTAAGGTAACGGCAGATCGCGACCGTGCCCATGCTTACCTTAATGGAGCTGATTACACAGCGGTAGCAGAATCACTCAAACAAGTATTTGGGATTCAAAATTTTTCCCCTGTATACAAGGTCGAAAAATCTGTAGAAGTTCTGAAGTCTTCTGTTCAAGAGATTATGAAAGATATTTACAAAGAAGGAATGACTTTCAAAATCTCTAGCAAGCGTAGCGATCACAGCTTTGAATTGGACAGTCGTGAACTTAACCAAACCCTTGGTGGTGCTGTTTTCGACGTAATTCCTACTATTCAAGCCCAGATGAAAAATCCTGATATCACTCTTCAGGTGGAGATTCGTGAGGAAGCCGCTTATCTTTCCTATGAAACCATTCGTGGAGCAGGTGGTTTGCCAGTGGGTACTTCTGGTAAGGGGATGCTCATGTTGTCAGGAGGTATTGATTCACCCGTTGCAGGTTATCTAGCTCTTAAGCGTGGAGTGGATATTGAAGCTGTTCATTTTGCCAGCCCACCTTACACTAGTCCTGGTGCCCTAAAAAAAGCCCAAGATTTGACTCGAAAATTGACCAAGTTCGGTGGCAATATCCAGTTTATCGAGGTGCCTTTCACAGAGATTCAAGAGGAAATCAAAGCTAAAGCGCCAGAAGCCTACCTTATGACCTTGACGCGTCGTTTTATGATGCGAATTACAGATCGTATTCGTGAGGTACGAAATGGTTTAGTTATCATCAATGGGGAAAGCCTAGGTCAAGTAGCCAGCCAAACCTTGGAGAGCATGCAGGCTATCAATGCAGTTACCAACACTCCCATCATCCGTCCAGTTGTGACAATGGATAAGTTGGAAATCATTGACATCGCCCAGGAAATCGATACCTTTGACATTTCAATCCAACCGTTTGAAGACTGCTGTACGATTTTTGCGCCAGATCGTCCGAAAACAAATCCTAAGATTAAGAATGCGGAGCAGTATGAAGCTCGTATGGATGTTGAAGGATTAGTAGAGCGAGCAGTGGCTGGAATCATGATTACTGAGATTACACCGCAGGCTGAAAAAGATGAAGTCGATGACTTGATTGACAATCTTCTCTAATCAGAAAATCCAAAAGAATTTAGAAAGTTAAATGAAAAAGTTAGTTTTTAATCCAAAAATGGAAGCAAAACTGACTTTTTTTCTATTTTTATGATATAATGAGATAAAATTTTGAATATAGAGAGTTTTCTGACAATGAATCAATCCTACTTTTATTTAAAAATGAAAGAACACAAACTCAAGGTTCCTTATACAGGTAAGGAACGCCGTGTACGTGTTCTGCTTCCTAAAGATTATGAGAAAGACACGGATCGTTCCTATCCTGTTGTTTACTTTCATGACGGGCAAAATGTTTTTTATAGCAAGGAGTCTTTCATTGGCCATTCATGGAAGATTATCCCAGCTATTAAGCGTAATCCTGATATCAGTCGCATGATTGTCGTCGCCATTGACAATGATGGTATGGGGCGGATGAATGAGTATGCGGCTTGGAAGTTCCAAGAATCTCCTATCCCAGGACAGCAATTTGGCGGTAAGGGCGTGGAGTATGCCGAGTTTGTCATGGAGGTGGTCAAACCTTTTATCGATGAGACCTACCGTACCAAATCTGACCGCCAGCATACGGCTATGATTGGTTCCTCACTAGGCGGCAATATTACCCAGTTTATCGGTTTGGAATACCAAGACCAAATTGGCTGTTTAGGGGTCTTTTCATCTGCTAACTGGCTCCATCAAGAAGCCTTTAATCGCTATATTGAACGCCAGAAACTATCGTCTGACCAGCGTATCTTTATCTATGTTGGAACTGAAGAAGCAGATGATACGGACAAGACCCTGATGGCTGGTAATATCAAACAAGCCTATATCGATTCGTCTCTTCGGTATTACCATGATTTGATAGCAGGTGGGGTGCACTTAGATAATCTTGTCTTGAAAGTTCAGTCTGGTGCCATCCATAGTGAAATCCCTTGGTCGGAGAATTTACCAGACTGTCTGAGATTTTTTGCAGAAAAATGGTAAGTTAGAAAAGGAGAAATCAAATGCATATTGAAAACCTTAGCCACTGGAGTGGCAATCTTAACCGTGAAATGTATCTTAATCGTTATGGACATGCTGGGATTCCAGTTGTGGTTTTTGCTTCATCAGGTGGTAGTCACAACGAATACTATGATTTTGGCATGATTGATGCCTGTGCTTCTTTTATCGAGGAAGGCCGTGTCCAGTTCTTTACCCTATCCAGTGTTGACAGTGAGAGCTGGTTAGCCACTTGGAAAAACGGTCACGACCAAGCAGAGATGCATCGTGCCTATGAGCGCTATGTGATTGAGGAGGCCATTCCTTTTATCAAGCATAAGACAGGTTGGTTTGATGGTATGATGACGACAGGTTGCTCCATGGGCGCCTACCATGCACTCAATTTCTTCCTTCAGCATCCAGATGTCTTTACCAAGGTGATAGCTCTTAGTGGTGTTTACGACGCACGTTTCTTTGTCGGCGATTACTACAATGACGATGCTATTTACCAAAACTCGCCAGTAGATTATATCTGGAACCAGAATGACGGCTGGTTTATCGATCGTTACCGTCAGGCGGAGATTGTCGTTTGTACGGGCCTCGGTGCCTGGGAACAAGACGGTCTACCATCTTTCTACAAGCTCAAAGAAGCCTTTGACCAGAAACAAATTCCAGCCTGGTTTGCTGAATGGGGACACGATGTCGCCCACGACTGGGAATGGTGGCGCAAACAAATGCCTTATTTCCTTGGAAATCTCTATTTATAAAAGGAGTTATCTATGAATTACCTTGTTATTTCTCCCTACTATCCGCAAAATTTTCAACAGTTTACAATTGAGCTAGCTAATAAAGGCATCACAGTCTTGGGAATCGGTCAAGAACCATACGAGCAATTGGATGAACCTTTACGCAATAGCCTAACCGAATATTTCCGTGTTGACAATCTTGAGAACATAGACGAAGTCAAACGTGCAGTTGCTTTTCTCTTTTATAAACATGGCCCGATTGACCGTATTGAATCCCACAATGAATACTGGCTTGAGCTGGATGCAACACTCAGAGAACAATTCAATGTCTTTGGTGCCAAACCAGAGGATCTCAAAAAGACGAAATTTAAGTCTGAAATGAAGAAGCTTTTCAAAAAAGCAGGTGTCCCTGTGGTCCCTGGAGCTGTTATCAAGACGGAAGCAGATGTTGATCAAGCAGTGAACGAAATCGGCCTGCCAATGATTGCCAAACCTGATAATGGAGTGGGAGCAGCCGCAACATTTAAGCTTGAGACAGAAGACGATATCAATCACTTCAAGACTGAGTGGGATCATTCAACTGTTTATTTCTTTGAGAAATTTGTCACCTCTAGCGAAATTTGTACCTTTGATGGTCTTGTGGACAAGGATGGTAAAATTGTCTTCTCAACAACCTTTGATTACGCCTATACACCTCTGGATCTTATGATTTACAAGATGGACAATTCCTACTATGTTCTTAAGGACATGGATCCTAAACTTCGCAAGTATGGTGAAGCGATTGTCAAGGAATTTGGTATGAAAGAACGGTTCTTCCATATTGAGTTCTTCCGTGAAGGGGATGATTACATCGCCATTGAGTACAATAACCGCCCTGCAGGTGGTTTCACTATTGATGTTTATAACTTTGCTCATTCCTTGGACCTCTATCGTGGATATGCTGCTATTGTAGCAGGAGAAGAGTTCCCAGTGTCAGAATTTGAAGCTCAATATTGTTTAGCTACATCCCGTCGTGCAAATGCTCACTATGTTTATTCTGAGGAGGACTTGCTTGCCAAATACAGCCATCAGTTCAAGGTTAAAAAAATCATGCCAGCAGCCTTTGCGGAACTTCAAGGAGATTACCTTTATATGCTGACAACTCCGAGTCGACAAGAAATGGAGCAGATGATTGCAGATTTCGGACAACGTCAAGAATAAGAACTCTCGGATTAAGGAAATGCACCTCCTTAATCCTTTTATTTTAACAAGAGAAATAAAACCGCTTTCTCATACATTCTTTTAGAAAACCTGTTGCTAAAAGATATAAAAATTGATAGAATAAGGATTGTCTAAAAAATTTTAAGGAGAATCTATCAAATGGATTTCACATGGGCAATTAAATATGCCACTGAATTTTTGGGAACTGCTATTTTGATCATTCTTGGAAATGGTGCAGTTGCCAACGTTGAACTTAAAGGTACGAAAGGTCACCAAAGTGGCTGGATCGTTATCGCTGTTGGTTATGGTATGGGGGTTATGATCCCAGCCTTGATGTTTGGTAACGTATCTGGTAACCACATTAACCCAGCCTTCACTCTTGGACTTGCGATCAGCGGTCTCTTCCCTTGGGCACAAGTTGCACCTTATATCATCGCACAAGTTTTGGGTGCTATCTTTGGTCAAGCCTTGGTTGTGGCAACACACCGCCCATACTACTTGAAAACTGAAAATCCAAACAACATCTTGGGTACTTTCTCAACAATTTCAAGTTTGGATAATGGTACAAAAGAATCACATTTTGCAGCAACTGTTAATGGTTTTGTAAACGAGTTTGTCGGTTCATTTGTTCTTTTCTTTGCAGCCCTTGGTATGACTAAAAACTTCTTTGGTGCTGAACTAGTATCAAAAGCACAAGCGGCTATCAATGCTCAAGTTGCACAAGCAACTACTCAAGGTCAAACAATTCCTCAAGAGCAAGTAACAGCAGCACTTGACCAAGCTAAAGAGCAAGTAGCACCATTTATGACATCTGGTCTTGGAATTGCTCACTTGGCACTTGGATTCCTTGTTATGGCCTTGGTAACATCACTTGGTGGACCTACAGGACCTGCCTTGAACCCAGCCCGTGACTTGGGGCCACGTCTCCTTCATGCTTTCCTTCCAAAATCAGTTCTTGGTGAGCACAAAGGAGATTCAAAATGGTGGTATTCTTGGGTACCAGTAGTAGCACCTATCGCAGCAGCAATTGCGGCAGTAGCTATCTTCAAATTCCTTTACCTATAAGAAATTGAAACCGAGGAAATCCTCGGTTTTTTAGATGAAATTTTACGAAAAAAAAGTAAATCTGAGCATAATTTCTTGTAAAAAATTCTAAAATCCTTTAAAATAAAAGAGTTGGAGGAATTTATGAATGTAAATCAGATGGTACGGATTATTCCTACTTTAAAAGTTAATAATAGAAAATTAAATGAAACATTTTATATAGGAACCCTTGGCATGAAGGCCTTATTAGAAGAGTCAGCCTTTCTGTCACTAGGTGATCAAACAGGTTTAGAAAAGCTGGTTTTAGAAGAAGCTCCAAGTATGCGCACTCGTAAGGTAGAGGGAAGAAAAAAACTAGCTAGATTGATTGTCAAGGTGGAAAATCCCTTAGAAATCGAAGGACTCTTATCTAAAACAGATTCGATTCATCAATTATATAAAGGTCAAAATGGCTACGCTTTTGAGATTTTTTCACCCGAAGATGATTTGGTTTTGATTCATGCGGAAGATGATAGAGAAAGTCTAGTAGAAGTAGGAGAAAAGCCAGAATTTCAAACAGATCTGGAGTCAATTTCTTTAAGTAAATTTGAAATTTCTATGGAATTACATTTTCCAACTGATATCGAAAGTTTCTTGGAAGTATCTGAAATTGGGGTGTCACTTGATTTTATCCCAGCTCAGGGTCAAGATTTGACTGTAGACAATACGGTTACTTGGGACTTATCTATGCTCAAGTTCTTGGTCAATGAACTAGATATAGCAAGTCTTCGCCAGAAGTTTGATTCTACCGAATATTTTATTCCTAAGTCTGAAAAATTCTTCCTTGGTAAAGATAGAAATAATGTTGAATTGTGGTTTGAAGAAGTATGAAGTGGACCAAGATTATTAAAAAAATAGAAGAACAAATCGAGGCAGGGATTTATCCCGGAGCCTCTTTTGCGTATTTTAAGGACAATCAATGGATGGAGTTCTATTTAGGTCAGAGTGACCCAGAACATGGCTTGCAGACAGAGGCAGGACTAGTTTACGACCTAGCCAGTGTCAGCAAGGTTGTAGGGGTAGGAACAGTTTGTACCTTCTTGTGGGAAAACGGTCAATTAGATATTGACAGACCGGTAACAGATTTTTTATCTGAGAGTGATTATCCAGACATCACTATTCGCCAGCTCTTGACTCACGCAACAGATTTTGATCCTTTTATTCCCAATCGTGATCTTTTAACAGCACCTGAATTAAAGGAAGCTATGTTTCATCTCAAAAAACGAAGTCAGCCAGCCTTTCTTTATTCGGATGTCCATTTTTTGCTGTTAGGTTTTATTTTGGAAAGAATCTTTAATCAAGATTTGGATGAGATTTTACAGGAGCAAGTTTTTAAACCTTTGGGAATGATGGAAACCCAGTTTGGTCCTGTTGAGCTTGCTGTTCCAACAGTTAGAGGTGTAGAGGCAGGCATAGTACATGATCCTAAGGCTCGTCTCCTGGACAGACATGCAGGTAGTGCTGGTTTATTTTCGACAGTAAAGGATTTACAAATCTTTTTAGAACACTATTTAGCAGATGATTTTGCACGAGATTTGAGTCAAAATTTTTCTCCTTTGGATGACAAGGAACGTTCTTTGGCATGGAATTTGGAAGGAGATTGGCTAGACCATACGGGCTATACAGGTACCTTTATCATGTGGAATCGCCAGAAGCAAGAAGCGGCCATTTTCCTATCGAATCGTACCTATGAAAAGGATGAGAGGGCTCAATGGATTGTAGACCGTAATCAAGTGATGGACTTGATTCGCAAAGAAGAGTAAGGAGAGACATGTCAAACAGTTTAAAAGGGACTCTATTAACAGTTGTGGCTGGAATTGCTTGGGGCTTGTCAGGAACGAGTGGCCAATACCTGATGGCACACGGAATTTCGGCTCTGGTTTTAACCAACTTACGACTTTTAATCGCCGGTGGGATTCTCATGGTCTTGGCTTATGCTACTGCAAAGGATAGAATGCTGGCCATTTTAAAGGATAGAAAAAGTTTGCTGTCTCTTCTCATTTTTGCTCTAATTGGCCTCTTCCTCAATCAATTTGCCTATCTTACTGCTATTCAGGAAACCAATGCAGGAACCGCGACGGTGCTTCAGTATGTTTGTCCTGTCGGACTTTTAATTTATAGCTGTATCAAGGATAAGGTGGCGCCGACGCTTGGAGAGATTGTTTCTATCATATTAGCCATTGGAGGAACCTTCCTGATCGCAACTCATGGGCAGTTGGACCAGTTATCCATGACACCTGCAGGCCTGTTCTGGGGTCTCTTTTCTGCTCTGACTTACGCACTGTATATCATTTTGCCCATAGCCTTGATTAAGAAGTGGGGGAGCAGTTTGGTCATTGGTGTGGGAATGGTCATAGCAGGTTTGGTCGCCCTTCCTTTTACAGGAGTTCTACAGACTGCTATCCCAACTAGTCTTGATTTTCTCCTTGCATTTGCGGGCATTATCCTTATCGGGACTGTCTTTGCCTATACAGCCTTCTTAAAGGGAGCCAGTTTGATTGGACCGGTTAAGTCAAGCTTGTTGGCTTCAATTGAGCCAATTTCGGCGGTTTTCTTTGCCTTCCTAATCATGAATGAACAATTTTATCCCATTGATTTTCTTGGCATGGCAATGATTTTAATTGCAGTAACTCTGATTTCGTTGAAAGATTTGCTCTTAGAAAAATAAAAAGACTCTTTGTCCGTGACAGAGAGTTTTTGCATAGTGATCTAATTATTTTCAAGATAAAATTCAAAACGTTCGCCTACATACTGACTTTTTACGTATTCAAATGCAGTACCATCTTCTAGGTAGGAAACCTGAGTCAAACCAAGAATAGCATGTCCTTTTTCAACTTCCAAATAGTGGGCAATCTTTTCTTTAGCAAGGCGAGCATAGATGGTCTGCTGTGATTTGCCGATGCGGTAGCCATGTTTTTGCAAAGTTTGGAAGAAATGACTGGTGATTTCTTCTTTTTTAAAGTCCTTAATGAATTTTTCAGGAATAGAAGCAACTTCATAAACCAGAGGAACTTGGTCGGCATAGCGAACACGTTCCATTCGGATAATATTTTCGGTTGGAGAAATTCCTAACTTAGCAACTTCTTGCTCATTGGGAATGGTTTTTCTGTAGGAAATGAGTTGGCTAGAGGGAACTTTACCTTGGGACTTAACAATTTCAGTAAAACTGGTTGTCCCTCGCATCTTTTCTTGTACACGTGTACTGGATACAAAGGTGCCACTTCCAACTCTGCGCTCAAGAACACCTTCTTCGACCAATAGAGATACGGCTTGGCGGAGGGTCATGCGACTGACCGCAAACTGTTCTGCTAAATCTCTTTCACTGGGAAGTCTCTCACCAATAGCCCAACGGTGCTCGTCAATATCCTTTTTAATCTGATCATGGATTTTCATATAAGCGGGTAGCATATTTTTCACTTCATTTCTATCTTTTCTCTATTGTACCCTAATAAACTAGAAAAAGTCAAACTTCGCCTTGTTTATACTCTTCGAAAATCAAATTCAAACCACGTCAGCGTTGCCTTACCGTACTCAAGTACAGCCTGCGGCTAGCTTCCTAGTTTGCTCTTTGATTTTCATTCAGTATTAGTTGGTAATTCTCCCTTATTTGTGATAGAATATTGAAAAAAGATATTTCTTTTGAGAAAGGAAAAAGATGAGCAACATTTCAACTGATTTGCAAGATGTCGAAAAAATCATCGTGCTGGACTATGGTAGCCAATACAACCAGCTGATTTCACGCCGTATCCGTGAGATTGGTGTTTTTTCAGAGCTAAAGAGCCATAAAATTTCAGCTGCTGAAGTTCGTGAAATCAATCCTGTAGGAATTATCCTTTCAGGCGGACCAAACTCTGTATACGAAGATGGTTCATTTGATATTGACCCAGAAATCTTCGAACTCGGAATTCCTATTTTGGGAATTTGTTACGGTATGCAGTTATTGACTCATAAACTTGGAGGAAAAGTTGTTCCTGCAGGTGATGCTGGAAATCGTGAATACGGTCAATCAACTCTTACTCACACCCCATCAGCTCTTTTTGAATCAACACCTGATGAACAGACTGTTTTGATGAGCCATGGTGATGCGGTTACTGAAATTCCTTCTGACTTTGTTCGTACAGGTACATCAGCTGACTGCCCATACGCAGCCATCGAAAACCCAGATAAACACATTTACGGTATCCAATTCCACCCTGAAGTTCGCCATTCTGTATACGGGAATGACATCCTTCGTAACTTTGCCCTTAACATCTGTAAGGCTAAAGGCGACTGGACAATGGATAACTTCATTGATATGCAGATTCAAAAAATCCGTGAAACCGTCGGTGATAAACGTGTCCTTCTTGGTCTATCCGGTGGGGTTGACTCATCTGTCGTTGGGGTTCTTCTCCAAAAGGCTATTGGCGATCAATTGATCTGTATCTTCGTAGACCACGGTCTTCTTCGTAAAGGAGAAGCGGACCAAGTTATGGACATGCTTGGTGGTAAGTTTGGTTTGAATATCGTCAAAGCAGACGCTGCTAAACGTTTCCTTGACAAACTTGCAGGTGTTTCTGACCCTGAACAAAAACGTAAAATCATCGGTAATGAGTTTGTGTATGTCTTTGATGACGAAGCCAGCAAGCTCAAAGATGTGAAATTCCTTGCTCAAGGTACGCTTTACACAGACGTGATCGAGTCTGGTACGGATACAGCTCAAACTATCAAGTCACACCACAACGTGGGTGGTCTTCCAGAAGACATGCAATTTGAATTGATCGAACCACTCAACACTCTCTATAAAGACGAAGTTCGTGCCCTTGGTACAGAGCTTGGTATGCCAGACCACATCGTATGGCGCCAACCATTCCCAGGACCAGGACTTGCTATCCGTGTCATGGGTGAAATCACTGAAGAGAAACTAGAAACTGTTCGTGAGTCAGACGCTATTCTTCGTGAAGAAATTGCTAAAGCAGGTCTTGACCGCGATATCTGGCAATATTTCACAGTGAACACAGGCGTTCGTTCAGTTGGTGTTATGGGTGACGGTCGTACATATGACTACACGATTGCAATCCGTGCTATTACCTCTATCGATGGTATGACAGCTGACTTTGCTAAGATTCCTTGGGAAGTGCTTCAAAAAATCTCAGTACGTATCGTAAACGAAGTGGATCATGTTAACCGTATCGTCTACGATATTACAAGTAAACCACCTGCAACAGTAGAGTGGGAGTAGTCATCTAAGGACTAATTTATGTAGTTTAATGAGCCAGTATCATTGGATACTGGTTTTTACTTTTCTAGACTTTTTGGCTACTTGTTAAAATTGGTTTATATTCGATAGTTTAACAATTATTATACAAAGTTTAAAAGATTAGAATTGTCAAAACAATCTGTCTAGGCTTGATTTTATGGCTTATTTACTATAAAATGAGAAGGAAAAACGTCAAACTTTTATATTGCAAATAGGAGAAAACATGACAAAAACATTAAAACGTCCTGAGGTTTTATCACCTGCAGGGACTTTAGAGAAGCTAAAGGTAGCTGTTCAGTATGGAGCAGATGCTGTCTTTATCGGTGGTCAGGCCTATGGCCTTCGTAGCCGTGCCGGAAACTTTACTTTCGAACAGATGGAAGAAGGCGTCCAGTTTGCGGCTAAGTATGGAGCTAAGGTCTATGTAGCTGCCAATATGGTTATGCACGAAGGAAATGAAGCTGGTGCTGGTGAGTGGTTCCGTAAACTGCGTGATATCGGGATTGCAGCAGTTATCGTATCTGACCCAGCTTTGATTATGATTGCAGCAACAGAAGCACCAGGTCTTGAAATCCACCTCTCTACCCAAGCAAGTGCAACTAACTATGAAACACTTGAGTTCTGGAAAGAACTAGGCTTAACTCGTGTCGTTTTGGCGCGTGAGGTTTCAATGGAAGAATTAGCTGAAATTCGCAAACGCACAGATGTTGAGATTGAAGCCTTTGTCCATGGAGCAATGTGTATTTCTTACTCTGGTCGTTGTACACTTTCAAACCACATGAGTATGCGTGATGCTAACCGTGGTGGTTGCTCTCAGTCTTGCCGTTGGAAGTACGACCTTTACGATATGCCATTTGGGAAAGAACGCAAGAGCTTGAAAGGTGAGATTCCAGAAGAATTTTCTATGTCAGCTGTTGATATGTCTATGATTGACCATATCCCAGATATGATTGAAAATGGTGTGGACAGTCTAAAAATCGAAGGACGTATGAAGTCTATTCACTACGTATCCACAGTAACAAACTGCTACAAGGCGGCTGTTGATGCTTATCTAGAAAGTCCAGAGAAGTTTGAAGCTATCAAGCAAGACTTGATTGATGAGATGTGGAAGGTTGCCCAGCGTGAATTAGCAACTGGTTTCTACTACGGTACACCATCTGAAAATGAACAGTTATTTGGTGCTCGTCGTAAAATTCCTGAGTATAAGTTTGTCGCTGAAGTGGTTTCTTATGATGATGCGACGCAAACAGCGACCATTCGCCAACGGAACGTCATTAATGAAGGCGACCAAGTTGAGTTTTATGGCCCAGGTTTCCGTCATTTTGAAACGTATATCGAAGATTTACATGATGCCAAAGGCAATAAAATTGACCGCGCTCCAAATCCAATGGAACTCTTGACAATCAAAGTCCCACAACCTGTTCAAGCTGGAGATATGGTTCGAGCTCTCAAAGAAGGACTCATCAATCTTTATAAAGAAGATGGCACCAGCGTCACAGTTCGTGCTTAATAAGCATGTAGGAGACGAAAGCTTTCTAGTTGCTTTCCCTTTAATCCTACTTATTAAAAGAACATTAGGTTAAAGAAAATATATTAATTTCCATCCGAGATTTCATCTCGGATTTTTTCATTATTTTTCAGAAAGATCTAGATAATGGAGGGATTTATTACAAGTTTTTTCCAAATTTTTCTATATAATAAGCTAAAAAATAGTAAAAATGTAAATAATTTTCATTAAACGCTTTCAACGTAAGTAAAAAGTTGACAAATTCAATTTTTAGGACTAAACTAAGTAAGTAAATTTTAATTAAAAGGAGAATTCGTCATGAATTTAACATTTTTCGGTCTATGTCTTGCCTGTATGGGTGTATCTCTTGGTGAAGGTATGTTGATGAACGGTTTGTTGAAATCAGTTGCTCGCCAACCAGATATCATCTCAGAACTACGTAGTTTGATGATCCTAGGGGTTGCCTTTATTGAAGGTACTTTCTTTGTTACTCTTGTCTTTTCATTTATCATCAAATAAAAGAAGTATAAATTGAAAAAGGGAGGATTTTAGATGGAAGAAAGTATTAATCCAACCATCAATATTGGTCCTGTTACCTTTAATTTAACCATAGTAGTTTTGACTTTGTTGACTGTAGCACTTATTTTTGGCTTTATTTATTGGGCAACTCGAAATATGACTTTGAGACCCACAGGAAAACAAAATGTATTAGAGTATTTATTTGATTTTGTTGTTGGATTTACAAAATCAAACCTTGGTCCAATGATAAAGGATTATTCTCTCTTTTATTTCTGTTTATTCCTATTTATGGCCATTGCAAATAATATTGGCTTAATGGCTAGAATTCAGACTACAGATGGTGTAAATCTTTGGACCTCACCAACAGCAAATTTGTCATTTGACTTGGTCTTGTCTTTTACAATTATCTTAATGACCCACGTAGAAGGAATTCGTCGTCGTGGAATCAAAAAGTATTTAAAAGCATTTGTAACACCAGGTTTTATGACACCAATGAATCTCTTAGAAGAAGTTACCAATCTCCTTTCACTTGCATTGCGGGTCTTTGGTAATATCTTTGCAGGAGAAGTGATGGCAAGTATGTTAGTCCTACTTTCTCATCAGGCCTTCTATTGGTATCCTATTGCTTTTGGAACAAATCTAATCTGGACTGCATTTTCTGTTTTTATTTCTTGTGTACAAGCATATGTATTTACATTGTTATCTTCAATGTACCTAGGAAATAAAATTAATGATGAAGAATAGAAAGGAGTAGTTTATGAATGTAACAGTAGGTGAATTACTTGGTGATTTTATACTAATCGCTGGTTCCTTTATTCTCTTGCTAGTCTTGGTTAAGAAATACGCTTGGTCAAATTTGGCTAGCATTTTCGAACAAAGAGCAGAAAAAATTGCAGCAGATATTGACGGAGCTGAACAAGCACGTCAAAAAGCAGAAGTATTGGCTCAAAAACGCGAAGATGAATTGGCTGGTAGCCGTAAAGAAGCTAAGACAATCATTGAGAATGCGAAAGAAACAGCTGAGAAAAGCAAAGCTAGTATTTTAGCAGATGCTAAGCTAGAAGCAGGACGCTTGAAAGAAAAAGCGAACCAAGAAATTGCTCAAAATAAAGCTGAAGCTTTACAAAGCGTTAAGGGTGAGGTAGCAGATTTGACAATCAGCTTGGCTGGTAAAATCATCTCACAAAACCTTGACGGTCATGCCCATAAAGAACTCATTGATCAGTATATCGATCAGTTAGGAGAAGCTTAATGGACAAGAAAACAGTAAAGGTAATTGAAAAATACAGCATGCCTTTTGTCCAATTGGTTTTAGAAAAAGGAGAAGAAGACCGTATCTTTTCAGACTTAGCTCAAATTAAGCAAGTTGCTGAAGAAACAGGTTTACCTTCTTTTTTAAAAAAAGTGGCAGTAGACGAGTCTGACAAGGAAAAAACGATTGCGTTCTTCCAAGATTCAGTGTCGACTTTATTGCAAAACTTTATCCAGGTTCTTATCTACAATCACAGAGCAAATCTTTTTTATGATATTCTTGTAGATTGCTTGAACCGACTTGAAAAAGAAACAAATCGATTTGAAGTGACGATTACGTCAGCTCATCCTTTAACTGATGAACAGAAGAGTCGCTTGCTCCCTTTGATTGAGAAAAAAATGTCTCTTAAAGTAAGGAGTGTAAAAGAACAAATCGATGAAAGTCTCATTGGTGGTTTTGTCATTTTTGCCAATCACAAGACAATTGATGTGAGTATTAAACAACAACTTAAAGTTGTTAAAGAAAATTTGAAATAGAAAGTGGTGTTCTTTTGGCAATTAACGCACAAGAAATCAGCGCTTTAATTAAGCAACAAATTGAAAATTTCAAACCCAATTTTGATGTGACTGAAACAGGTGTTGTAACCTATATCGGGGACGGTATCGCGCGTGCTCACGGCCTTGAAAATGCCATGAGTGGAGAGTTGTTGATTTTTGAAAACGGCTCTTATGGGATGGCTCAAAACTTGGAGTCAACAGACGTCGGTATTATCATCCTAGGTGACTTTACAGATATCCGTGAAGGCGATACAATCCGCCGTACAGGGAAAATCATGGAAGTCCCAGTAGGTGAAAGTCTGATTGGTCGTGTTGTGGACCCACTTGGTCGTCCAGTTGACGGTCTTGGAGAAATCCACACTGATAAAACTCGTCCAGTAGAAGCACCAGCTCCTGGTGTTATGCAACGTAAGTCTGTATCAGAACCATTGCAAACTGGTTTGAAAGCTATTGACGCCCTTGTACCGATTGGTCGTGGTCAACGTGAGTTGATTATCGGTGACCGTCAGACGGGGAAAACAACCATTGCAATTGATACAATCTTGAACCAAAAAGGTCAAGATATGATCTGTATCTATGTTGCGATTGGACAAAAAGAATCAACAGTTCGTACGCAAGTAGAAACACTACGTCAGTACGGTGCCTTGGACTACACAATCGTTGTGACAGCCTCTGCTTCACAACCATCTCCATTGCTTTTCCTAGCTCCTTATGCTGGGGTTGCCATTGCGGAAGAATTTATGTACCAAGGTAAACATGTTTTGATCGTTTATGATGATCTTTCAAAACAAGCGGTAGCTTATCGTGAACTGTCTCTCTTGCTTCGTCGTCCTCCAGGTCGTGAAGCCTTCCCAGGGGATGTTTTCTACCTTCACAGCCGTTTGCTTGAGCGCTCAGCTAAAGTTTCTGATGAACTTGGTGGTGGATCTATTACAGCCCTACCGTTTATCGAGACACAAGCAGGAGATATCTCTGCCTATATCGCAACCAACGTGATTTCAATCACTGATGGACAAATCTTCCTTGGTGATGGTCTCTTCAATGCGGGTATTCGTCCAGCCATTGACGCGGGTTCATCTGTATCTCGTGTAGGTGGTTCTGCACAAATCAAAGCCATGAAAAAGGTTGCTGGTACACTTCGTATCGACCTTGCTTCATACCGTGAGTTGGAAGCCTTCACTAAGTTTGGTTCTGACTTGGATGCGGCAACACAGGCTAAGTTGAACCGTGGACGTCGTACAGTTGAAGTCTTGAAACAACCTGTTCACAAACCATTGCCTGTTGAGAAACAAGTAACCATTCTCTATGCTTTGACACATGGTTTCTTGGATACGATTCCAGTAGATGAAATTGTTCGTTTTGAGGAAGAGTTCCATACTTTCTTTGATGCTCATTATCCAGAGATTTTGGAAACCATTCGTGATACAAAAGACTTGCCAGAAGAAGCAGTCTTGGATGCTGCGATTACAGAGTTTCTCAATCAAACCAGCTTCCAATAAGAATAGAGGTGTCAGATGGCAGTATCTCTAAATGATATTAAAACAAAAATCGCCTCAACAAAAAATACGAGTCAAATCACTAATGCTATGCAAATGGTATCAGCTGCTAAGCTTGGTCGCTCTGAAGAAGCTGCTCGCAACTTCCAAGTTTACGCTCAGAAAGTCCGCAAACTCTTGACAGATATCCTCCATGGTAATGGAGCTGGTGGTTCAACCAATCCGATGTTGATTAGCCGTCCTGTGAAGAAGACAGGCTATATCGTCATCACTTCAGACCGAGGTTTGGTTGGAGGTTATAATTCTTCTATTCTGAAAGCCGTTATGGAGTTGAAAGAAGAATACCATCCAGACGGTAAAGGTTTTGAAATGATCTGTATTGGTGGAATGGGAGCTGATTTCTTTAAGGCTCGCGGTATTCAACCACTTTATGAATTACGTGGCTTGGCGGATCAGCCTAGCTTTGATGAAGTTCGTAAGATTATTTCAAAAACAGTTGAAATGTACCAAAATGAACTTTTTGATGAGCTCTATGTTTGCTACAACCACCATGTCAATACGCTAACTAGTCAAATGCGTGTGGAACAAATGCTTCCGATTGTTGACTTGGATCCAAATGAAGCGGATGAAGAGTATAGCTTAACCTTTGAGTTGGAAACGAGCCGTGATGAGATTCTAGAGCAGTTGTTGCCACAGTTTGCCGAAAGTATGATTTACGGGGCTATTATCGATGCCAAGACAGCTGAAAATGCTGCTGGTATGACAGCTATGCAAACGGCGACTGATAATGCCAAGAAAGTTATCAATGATTTGACAATTCAGTATAACCGTGCCAGACAGGCGGCGATTACACAAGAAATTACAGAAATCGTAGCAGGAGCTAGTGCCTTAGAATAGGCTCTAGTCCAGCTCGTATGAAAATGAACTTAGGACCTAGTTGAGCTAGGAACCGACAGTATCTTATATAGAATAGGAGAAGGAGATGAGTTCAGGTAAAATTGCTCAGGTTATCGGTCCCGTTGTAGACGTCTTGTTTGCAGCAGGGGAAAAACTTCCTGAGATTAACAATGCACTTGTCGTCTACAAAAATGACGAAAGAAAAACAAAAATCGTCCTTGAAGTAGCCTTGGAGTTGGGAGATGGTATGGTCCGTACTATCGCCATGGAATCAACAGATGGTTTGACTCGTGGAATGGAAGTATTGGACACAGGCCGTCCAATCTCTGTACCAGTAGGTAAAGAAACTTTGGGACGTGTCTTCAATGTTTTGGGAGATACCATTGACTTGGAAGCTCCTTTTACAGAAGATGCAGAGCGTCAGCCAATTCATAAAAAAGCTCCAACTTTTGATGAATTGTCTACCTCTTCTGAAATCCTTGAAACAGGGATTAAGGTTATCGACCTTCTTGCCCCTTACCTTAAAGGTGGTAAGGTTGGACTTTTCGGTGGTGCCGGAGTTGGTAAAACCGTCTTAATCCAAGAATTGATTCACAACATTGCCCAAGAACACGGTGGTATCTCAGTATTTACCGGTGTTGGGGAACGTACTCGTGAGGGGAACGACCTTTACTGGGAAATGAAAGAATCAGGTGTTATCGAGAAAACAGCCATGGTATTTGGTCAGATGAATGAGCCACCAGGAGCACGTATGCGTGTTGCCCTTACTGGTTTGACAATCGCTGAATACTTCCGTGATGTAGAAGGCCAAGACGTGCTTCTCTTTATCGATAATATCTTCCGTTTCACTCAGGCTGGTTCAGAAGTATCTGCCCTTTTGGGTCGTATGCCATCAGCCGTTGGTTACCAACCAACACTTGCTACGGAAATGGGTCAATTGCAAGAGCGTATCACATCAACTAAGAAGGGTTCTGTAACCTCTATCCAGGCTATCTATGTGCCAGCGGATGACTATACTGACCCAGCGCCGGCAACAGCCTTCGCTCACTTGGATTCAACAACAAACTTGGAACGTAAGTTGGTACAATTGGGTATCTACCCAGCCGTTGACCCACTTGCTTCAAGCTCACGTGCCTTGGCACCTGAAATCGTTGGAGAAGAGCACTATGCGGTTGCTGCTGAAGTAAAACGTGTCCTTCAACGTTACCATGAATTGCAAGATATCATTGCTATCCTTGGTATGGATGAGCTTTCTGATGAAGAAAAGACCTTGGTTGCTCGTGCCCGTCGTATCCAGTTCTTCTTGTCACAAAACTTCAACGTTGCGGAACAATTTACTGGTCAGCCTGGTTCTTATGTTCCAGTTGCTGAAACTGTACGTGGCTTTAAGGAAATCCTTGATGGTAAACATGACCACTTGCCAGAAGATGCCTTCCGTGGTGTAGGTTCTATCGAAGATGTAATTGCAAAAGCTGAAAAAATGGGATTTTAAGAGGTGATCTATGGCTCAGTTAACTGTCCAGATCGTGACACCAGATGGTCTCGTCTATGATCACCATGCCAGCTATGTATCGGTTCGAACTCTGGATGGTGAGATGGGGATCTTGCCACGACATGAAAATATGATTGCGGTTTTAGCAGTTGATGAAGTAAAGGTAAAACGTATTGATGATGAAGAACACGTGAACTGGATTGCAGTAAACGGAGGCGTTATTGAAATTGCCAATAATACCATCACAATCGTTGCTGATTCTGCAGAACGTGCTCGTGATATCGATATCAGTCGTGCAGAACGTGCCAAACTTCGAGCAGAGCGTGAAATTGAAGAAGCACAAGACAAACACTTGATTGACCAAGAACGTCGTGCGAAGATTGCACTGCAACGTGCCATTAACCGGATTAATGTCGGAAATAGACTATAAGAAAAAAGGAGTCTGAGACTATTGTCCCAGACTTTTTTTATTTTCAGGAGGGAAAATAATAACAGAATTACAATCACCACGCTATATTGTCATTTCATTTTTAATACGTGAAATGGAAGTTGATATTGTTGAGGTCATAACTATTATGGCTGAATTAGAAAACAGTGGCTTGGTTCAGGGAATCAAGTGGAAATTTAATACTCAAAGAACATGGAAGAGCGCACAAAATCTCCTCATCTGAAAGTGTTTCAGATTAAGTTCCGCTATGGTGGAAGTTAGTGTGAGACGTTTGAATGGGGT
>CAUQXM010000020.1:0-29966 GCA_963522215.1 uncultured Streptococcus sp.
GCGCTATCTGCATGAGATTATGCAAGGAGCTCCAGTATCAGAAGAATTTGCAAAATTGTTGACAGGTGAAGCGGCTCTAGAAGCAATTGCTACTGCAGATGCTTGTACAAAATCTATGTTTGAAGATCGTAAAGTAAAACTGTCTGAAGTTGTACAATAAACATTGGTATTCTCCTAAAAAAATTCAAACAGGCCTGCTGAAAGTACTTTCAGCAGGCCTGTTTGAATTAAATAACTTTTGAAACTGAAATCTATTCTACTACAAAGTATTGAAAGCGCTTCACAAATGATATATAATAAACTCATAAGAACAAAGAAAAGGAGGAAAGAGGATGCCACAGATTACTAAAGAAGCCTTGATTGCACAAATCAAAGATGGAATCATCGTTTCTTGTCAGGCCCTTCCTCACGAACCGCTCTATACAGAAGCGGGAGGAGTCATTCCCTTGCTGGTCAAAGCGGCTGAGCAAGGTGGAGCAGTCGGTATCCGAGCAAACAGTGTTCGCGATATCAAGGAAATCAAGGAGGTTACCAACCTTCCAATCATTGGGATAATTAAACGAGATTATCCACCGCAAGAACCCTTCATCACTGCTACTATGAAAGAAGTTGATGAATTGGCAGAACTTGATATAGAGGTCATTGCTCTGGATTGTACCAAGCGTGAACGCTATGATGGTTTGGAGATTCAAGAGTTCATTCGTCAGGTTAAGGAAAAATATCCTAACCAGCTCTTGATGGCTGATACAAGTACTTTCGAGGAAGGATTGGCAGCCGTTGAAGCAGGAATTGACTTTGTCGGAACAACCTTATCAGGATACACATCTTACAGTCCAAAGGTGGATGGTCCCGATTTTGAATTGATCAAAAAACTCTGTGATGCTGGTGTAGATGTCATTGCAGAAGGAAAAATTCATACACCAGAACAAGCCAAACAAATCCTAGGATATGGAGTGCGAGGTATTGTTGTTGGTGGCGCTATTACTAGACCAAAAGAGATCACAGAACGCTTTGTTGCTGGTCTCAAATAACACAATCTCAAAACAGAGGAGAGTGGTGGATGCGTCGGATAAAATGAAAACGTATACAAATGCAATCTTACTCATTATCCAATATGGATACGCTTATCAATTAGGAGAATACAAATGAAATTTAGAAAACTAGCTTGTACAGTACTTGCGGGTGCTGCGGTTCTTGGCCTTGCGGCTTGTGGTAACTCTGGTGGAAGTAAAGATGCTGCAAATTCTGGTAGCGATAGCGGAAAAACAGAAATCACTTGGTGGGCATTCCCAGTCTTCACACAAGAAAAAACTGGTGACGGTGTTGGAACATATGAAAAATTAATCATCGAAGCTTTTGAAAAAGCAAATCCAGATGTAAAAGTGAAATTGGAAACCATCGACTTCAAGTCAGGTCCTGAAAAGATCACAACAGCCATCGAAGCAGGAACAGCGCCAGACGTACTTTTTGACGCACCAGGACGTATCATCCAATACGGTAAAAATGGTAAATTGGCTGAGTTGAACGACCTCTTCACAGACGAATTCGTCAAAGATGTCAACAATGAAAACATCGTACAAGCAAGTAAGGCTGGAGATAAAGCTTACATGTATCCAATCAGTTCAGCACCATTCTACATGGCTATGAACAAGAAAATGTTGGAAGATGCTGGAGTTGCAAACCTTGTAAAAGAAGGTTGGACAACTGATGATTTTGAAAAAGTTTTGAAAGCGCTTAAAGATAAAGGATATACACCAGGTTCATTGTTCAGTTCTGGTCAAGGGGGAGACCAAGGAACACGTGCCTTCATTGCAAACCTTTATGGAGGTTCTGTAACAGATAAAGATGTAACAAAATATACAACTGATGATCCTAAATTCGTAAAAGGTCTTGAAAAAGCAGCTAGCTGGATTAAAGACGGTTTGTTGAACAACGGTTCACAATTTGACGGTGGAGCAGATATCCAAAACTTTGCCAACGGTCAAACATCTTACACAATCCTTTGGGCGCCAGCTCAAAACGGTATCCAAGCTAAACTCTTGGAAGCAAGTAAAGTAGAAGTGGTAGAAGTACCATTCCCATCAGATTCAGGTAAACCAGCTCTTGAATACCTTGTAAACGGATTTGCAGTATTCAACAACAAAGACGACAAGAAAGTTGCAGCATCTAAGAAATTCATCCAATTTATCGCGGATGATAAAGAATGGGGTCCAAAAGACGTTGTTCGTACAGGTGCCTTCCCAGTTCGTACATCATTTGGCAAACTTTATGAAGACAAACGTATGGAAACAATCAGTGGTTGGACTAAATACTACTCACCATACTACAACACTATCAATGGTTTTGCTGAAATGAGAACACTTTGGTTCCCAATGTTGCAATCTGTATCAAATGGTGACGAAAAACCAGCGGATGCTTTGAAAGCCTTCACTGAAAAAGCTAACGAAACAATTAAAAAAGCTACAAAACAATAAGCACTAAATCAGATTGACTCCTCCCTTTTCCCTGTGCATAGTCTATGTAAGAAAAGGGAGGATTTTGTTTGAAATGTAAGGAACTGTCAAGAAATTAAAATGAAGTTCTTACATAAGCGAATCTTAAAAAATTTCATTTTGATTTTAAAACAGTTCAAGAAAATCCAAAATATTTTATTTGTGAAAGAGAGGTGCCGACTGTGAAAGTCAATAAAATTCGTATGCGGGAAACAGTGATTTCCTACGCTTTCCTAGCACCAGTATTATTCTTCTTTGTCATCTTTGTATTGGCTCCTATGATTATGGGATTCATTACAAGTTTCTTTAACTACTCAATGACTAAATTTGAGTTTGTAGGCTTGGACAACTATGTTCGCATGTTTAAAGACCCTGTCTTTATGAAGTCTTTGATCAATACCGTGATTCTGGTTATTGGATCTGTACCAGTTGTTGTTCTATTCTCACTCTTTGTAGCATCTCAGACCTATCATCAAAATGCTATTGCCAGATCCTTCTACCGTTTTGTCTTCTTCCTTCCAGTTGTAACAGGTAGTGTTGCCGTAACAGTTGTTTGGAAATGGATCTATGACCCACTATCAGGGATTCTAAACTTTGTCCTTAAGTCAAGCCACATCATCAGCCAAAACATTTCTTGGTTGGGAGATAAAAACTGGGCTTTGATGGCGATTATGATTATCCTTTTGACTACATCTGTTGGTCAGCCGATTATCCTTTATATCGCAGCGATGGGGAATATCGACAATTCATTGGTGGAAGCAGCTCGGGTTGACGGTGCCACTGAATTGCAAGTTTTCTGGAAGATTAAATGGCCTAGCCTCCTTCCAACAACACTTTACATCGCAATCATTACAACAATCAACTCATTCCAGTGTTTCGCCTTGATTCAGCTTTTGACTTCAGGTGGTCCAAACTACTCAACAAGTACACTTATGTACTACCTTTACGAAAAAGCCTTCCAATTGACAGAATATGGCTATGCCAACACCATCGGTGTCTTCTTGGCAGTTATGATTGCTATCGTAAGCTTTGTTCAATTTAAAGTACTTGGAAACGACGTAGAATACTAAAGAAAGGAGACAGCTATGCAATCTACACAAAAGAAACCTTTAACAGCTTTTACTGTTATTTCAACTATTATCTTGCTCTTGTTGACCGTGCTGTTCATCTTTCCATTCTACTGGATTTTGACAGGGGCATTCAAGTCACAACCTGATACAATCGTTATTCCACCACAATGGTTCCCTAAAATGCCAACCATGGAAAACTTCCAACAACTCATGGTGCAAAACCCTGCCTTGCAGTGGATGTGGAACTCTGTATTTATTTCATTGGTAACCATGTTCTTAGTCTGTGCGACCTCTTCTCTAGCAGGTTATGTATTGGCTAAAAAACGTTTCTATGGTCAGCGTATTCTCTTTGCCATCTTTATCGCTGCCATGGCACTTCCAAAACAAGTTGTCCTTGTACCATTGGTACGTATCGTCAACTTCATGGGAATCCATGACACTCTTTGGGCAGTTATCTTGCCTTTGATTGGATGGCCATTCGGGGTCTTCCTCATGAAACAGTTCAGTGAGAATATCCCTACAGAGTTGCTTGAGTCAGCTAAAATCGACGGTTGTGGTGAGATTCGTACTTTCTGGAGCGTAGCCTTCCCGATTGTGAAACCAGGATTTGCAGCCCTTGCAATCTTTACCTTCATCAATACATGGAACGACTACTTCATGCAGTTGGTTATGTTGACTTCACGTCAAAACTTGACTATCTCACTCGGGGTTGCAACCATGCAGGCCGAAATGGCAACCAACTATGGTTTGATTATGGCAGGTGCAGCTCTTGCTGCTGTGCCAATTGTAACAGTCTTCCTAGTCTTCCAAAAATCCTTCACTCAGGGTATTACTATGGGAGCTGTTAAAGGATAAGAAAAGTAAACTGGTGTGTTAAGATGGCGGAAGTAGTCTTGGCATACTATGGAAATATAGAGTTATAAGTGTCTACAAAATGGAGGGTATGCAGTTACTTTATGAAGTTTTGTTAGACACTTATCAACTTAAGAATGATTTTAGTTAACTATCAGAAACGAAGGAAAGAGTATGATTTTTGACGATTTGAAAAACATCACCTTTTACAAAGGGATTCATCCCAATCTAGACAAGGCTATCGATTATCTCTACCAGCATCGTAAAGATTCTTTCGAATTAGGTAAGTATGAGATTGACGGGGACAAGGTCTTTCTAGTTGTTCAGGAAAATGTCCTCAATCAAGCTGAAAATGATCAATTTGAGCATCATAAGAACTATGCAGATTTGCATTTGCTGGTAGAAGGACATGAATATTCGAGCTACGGTTCACGTATCAAAGACGAGGCAGTAGCATTCGACGAAGCGAGTGACATTGGCTTTGTTCATTGTCATGAACACTACCCACTCTTGTTGGGTTATCACAATTTTGCGATTTTCTTCCCAGGAGAACCACACCAGCCAAATGGCTATGCAGGTATGGAAGAGAAGGTTCGCAAATATCTCTTTAAAATTTTGATTGATTAAAAAATCAGGAGGAGCAAACATGGCACAAAAAGGAGTAAGCCTTATCAAGGCAGCATTTGATACAGATAACTTTCTCATGCGTTTTAGTGAGAAGGTCTTGGATATCGTGACAGCCAATCTTCTTTTTGTCGTCTCTTGTTTACCCATCGTGACGATTGGAGTGGCTAAAATTAGCCTCTACGAGACTATGTTTGAGATTAAGAAGAGCAGACGTGTGCCTGTCTTTAGAATCTATCTAAGAGCTTTCAAGCAAAATCTGAAGCTAGGTCTTCAGTTAGGTCTGCTTGAGTTGGGCATTGTCTCATTAAGCCTTCTAGATCTCTATCTCTTCTGGGGTCAGACAGCTATGCCTTTCCAAATGGTGAAAGCTATCTGTCTAGGCGTTCTTATCTTCCTCACTATCGTGATGTTGGCTAGCTATCCCATCGCTGCACGCTATGATTTAACTTGGAAAGAAGTGTTACAAAAAGGACTTATCTTGGCAAGTTTTAACTTTCCTTGGTTCTTCCTCATGTTAGCTATTCTCTTTCTTATTGTGATGGTTCTTTATCTGTCCGCCTTCAGTTTACTTTTAGGTGGCTCAGCCTTCCTGCTTTTTGGGTTTGGGCTCTTGGTCTTTCTCCAGACTGGATTGATGGAGAAAATTTTCGCAAAATACCAATAGGATGGCTTGTCTATGAAACTACTTTCAAGCCATAAACATTTCAAAATTCATATCGAAACTAAAATCTAAGTGTACACAAGATATTGAAAGCGTTTTTCATAAGGTGTATACTAAAAACGTAAAGAATAAATCCTGCTTTTAGCAGAAAAAAAGAAATCTTAGGAGAAAATCTATGTCAGATTTAAAAAAATACGAAGGTGTCATTCCAGCCTTCTACGCATGTTATGATGATCAAGGAGAAGTAAGTCCAGAGCGTACGCGTGCCTTGGTTCAATACTTCATTGATAAAGGTGTTCAAGGTCTTTATGTCAATGGTTCTTCTGGTGAATGTATCTACCAAAGCGTTGAAGATCGCAAGTTAATTTTGGAAGAAGTCATGGCGGTAGCCAAAGGTAAACTGACCATTATTGCCCATGTTGCTTGCAATAATACTAAAGATAGTATGGAACTTGCTCGCCATGCGGAAAGCTTGGGTGTAGATGCCATTGCAACGATTCCACCAATTTACTTCCGCTTGCCAGAATACTCAGTTGCTAAATATTGGAACGATATCAGTTCTGCAGCTCCAAATACAGACTACGTGATTTACAACATTCCTCAATTGGCAGGGGTTGCTTTGACTCCAAGCCTTTACACAGAAATGTTGAAGAATCCACGTGTTATCGGTGTGAAGAACTCTTCTATGCCAGTTCAAGATATCCAAACTTTTGTGAGCCTTGGTGGGGAAGACCATATCGTCTTCAACGGTCCAGATGAGCAGTTCTTAGGTGGTCGTCTCATGGGAGCTAAAGCTGGTATCGGTGGTACTTATGGTGCTATGCCAGAACTCTTCTTGAAACTCAATCAATTGATTGCGGATAAAGACTTAGAAACAGCGCGTGAATTGCAGTATGCTATCAACGCTATCATTGCTAAACTCACTTCTGCACATGGAAATATGTACGGTGTGATTAAAGAAGTCTTGAAGATTAATGAAGGCTTGAATATTGGTTCTGTTCGTTCACCATTGACACCAGTGACTGAAGAAGATCGTCCAGTTGTAGAAGCAGCTGCAGCCTTGATTCGTGAAACCAAGGAGCGCTTCCTCTAATCCATAAGGAGGTATTTATGACACACTACGTTGCAATTGATATCGGTGGAACCAACATCAAATATGGTTTGATTGACCAAGAAGGCCAACTTGTTGAATCGCATGAAATGCCAACAGAGGCGCATAAGGGTGGACCTCATATCTTACAAAAAACCAAAGATATCGTAGCCAGCTATTTAGAAAAAGGCCCAGTAGCAGGTGTTGCCATTTCTTCTGCAGGAATGGTGGATCCAGATAAGGGTGAGATTTTCTATGCTGGGCCTCAGATTCCGAATTATGCAGGAACCCAGTTCAAGAAGGAAATCGAGACTAGCTTTACTATTCCTTGTGAAATTGAAAATGATGTCAACTGTGCAGGTCTTGCTGAAGCGGTATCTGGTTCAGGCAAGGGAGCGAGTGTGACACTTTGCTTGACCATTGGAACCGGTATCGGTGGTTGCTTGATTATGGATGGGAAAGTCTTCCATGGTTTTAGCAATTCAGCCTGCGAAGTCGGTTATATGCATATGCAGGATGGAGATTTCCAAGACTTGGCCTCTACGACAGCCTTGGTGGAGTATGTAGCAGCAGGTCATGGAGATCCAGTTGATCAGTGGAATGGCCGACGTATCTTTAAGGAAGCTACCGAAGGAAACAAAATTTGCATGGAAGGCATTGACCGGATGGTAGATTACCTTGGGAAAGGTCTGGCTAATATTTGCTATGTGGCCAATCCAGAAGTAGTCATTCTCGGTGGCGGTATCATGGGACAAGAGGCTATCCTCAAACCCAAGATCCGCACAGCCTTGAAGGCGGCCTTGGTACCAAGTCTAGCTGAAAAAACACGATTAGAATTTGCCCATCACCAAAATACAGCAGGTATGTTGGGAGCTTATTATCATTTCAAGACAAAACAATCCTAGTTTGGCTCAGCCAAACTAGGATTTTCTAGGTACGACGGGCATGTAGTTCATCTGAGGTGTAAGTCCTCCGTGGGCACCTGCTACCAGTGAAGTTAATAACAATTTCCAAGCCTAACTATTGTGAGGTAGCGGATTAAAATGGTTTGGGGATAGACCGTTTTAAGTCTGACGCTGGAAATAAGAATCGGAAGAGGAAAGAATAGCGAAATCGTGTTTATACGAACAGGAACGTGATGGTATAGTCATTTAGTTTTAAAAAATCACTTTAAACATTCAAAAATATTTGGGACTTCCCTTAATAAATCCGTTACTTTCTTTTTCAAGATAGCCCAAGCTTGCTCAATAGGATTCAAATCTGGTGAATAAGGTGGTAGAGGTAAGAAAAAGTGTTTATCTTGAATGCAAAGTTCATCCAAGATGTTCTTGGGATGAAAACTAGCATTGCCCATGACAATGACATGAGGTGTCTTCAAAGCAGGTAGGAGTTGCGTTTTGAACCACTTCACAAAGAGTCGCTCGTTGTAAATCATGGGAGCTATAAACTCTCCGTCTACTTGTCCTGCAACAATTGAAGTCCGCTCAAAACGCCGTCCGCTAATCTTTTCATAGACTTTCTCCCTTCTAGGAGCCCGTGCATAAGGAAGATAGAGATAGCGGCCGATTCCCGTTTCGTCAATAGACTTGTTCGATAACTATTTGAAGTAAGATTAGCTGGTTAAAAATTCAATAAGATGCCGAACAAATCTAGTATTAATATAAAAATTTTAAAAGATAATTTTTGTTAAATTTAAACTCCAACAGTAATTATTCTTACTGTTTTTATTGTATCGACAACATCTTCTCTGAATAAAATCTGAATTTTCTCTGATATAATCTCAAATAAAAACATTAAGGAGGATTTAATGAACAGAAAGTTCTTATTATCAGTTGGAGTATTACTTTCAGTCCAAGGAGTTTAAGAGACTACTGGAACAGATTCTAAATATAATACACTACTAAAAGAGACAGAAGCGGTTAATACTATCCAATTTCATCAAGTGGTAATTATTTAGGTATTGCTCCTGGAATGAAAGCTAGGATGTATCGAGTATTTGATAAAGGAAATAATGTAATGGATATATATGCAACAGGAGGAGGAAGTCATAAACTAGCAACAGTTGGATATGAACAGTGGGCTAATGATAAAGCATTTGAAAAAGAATGGGTCATTGTACCGACACTTGAAGGGAAATATACTTATGCTTATGGGACATCCATTTCAACACCAAAGGTTTCAGCAGCACTTGGGTTAATCATTGAGAAATATCAATTGAAAGATCAACCAGATGAGGTAATTAAATTATTGTATGATAATTGCTGGATATGTAATGGCATTGACGGCATTCAAATTAGATTATTAAATATTACGAATTTTGTTCAAGATAGTGTAAAATAGATTTGTACTAGTTTCTAAAAATTTAATTTAAAAAATAAAGAACAATTACAAATTGATGCATTGAGACTATTCTTTGTCAAGAATACGGATCTTTGCAGATAGTTCTCTAAAATTTTTTGAGGTGATAGAATGTATAAGATATTAGTTGTAGATGACGATTTTGAAATTTTGAAACTGATGCGAACTATTTTAGAGATGAAAAACTATCAGGTAACGACGTATCAAGAAGTCACCGTACCAATCAATATTAATAATTTCAAAGGATTTGATTTGATTTTATTAGATGTAATGATGCCTAATATAGATGGTATGCAAATTTGTAAGCAGATTAGAAATAAAGTAAGCTCCCCTATTATTTTTGTTAGTGCAAAAGACACCGAAGATGATATAGTATCAGGATTGAATTTAGGAGGAGATGACTATATTACAAAACCTTTCAGCATCAATCAATTAACTGCCAAAGTTGCTGCAAATCTCAAACGAGAAGAACGATACAAACAAGGTGAATTAAGTAATCAAATTGTTCGAGAATTATCTCCAATAACGATTTATTTACAAGAAAAAATTGTTTGTATTAATGGAGATAGTCTTGCCTTTACAAGTAGGGAATATGATATCATAGAGCTATTATCTAGCAATCCAAGAAAAATTTTTACTGTACAAGATATATATGAAAACGTTTATGATGATGATGCTGAAACCCTCTTTCGTTCAATATCTGAGTATATCTATCAAATAAGATTAAAATTCTCATCCTATGGAATTAATCCTATAAAAACAGTTAGAGGTATGGGATACAAGTGGCATGATTAAGAAGAATAGTACAATTAGAGGACGTATAATAAGGACTGTTTTAGAACTAGTAACAGGTACGTTACTGAGTATACTTTTATTTTTTATATTTACTTATTTACTTGTTTTTACAGGACAATTAAATGTATACGACTCTAAAATTGAAATTTCAGTGAGTGATACCAGCAATTTAAGTGATGTAGTTCAAGCAATGAATAACTCTATATTTGACTATGTTGTATTTAATCGCAAGACAGGTACAATTGAAGAGGGTAATTATCAAAAAAAGGATTTGCCTGCCTATCGAGAAGTTTTTGATAAAAATGAATCTGTAAGTAATAGTGAGGTGTATTATGGGTATTATGCTAATTCAGAGATTGTACTTACTATCAGGCAACCCATGATACCTGAGTTTGTTAATCCGAATTTGCGTCACATTTCATTTAATCTATTTTCTTATTTATTTTTCTTCGTTTTCGAAACGATTTTACTCATTTGGTCACTTACAAGATTAATAAAAGAATTTTCAAAAAATTTTCTACTTATACAAAAAAAAGCTTTAAACATGGGGCAGTTAACATTTAAAGAAAAAAAGATTCCAGCTCAAATACAAGAGTTCGATGAAATTCTCTCTGTATTATATCAAAAGGACGACGAGTTAACTAATTTACTCAAATCAGAGAGAAGGGAGAAGGAAGATTTATCTTTTCAAGTTGGTGCATTAGCTCATGATGTAAAAACTCCTTTAACAGTACTAAAGGGAAATTTAGAGTTGCTTGAATTAACTTACCTGACTGATCAACAGAAGGAATATACTCAGTCAATGAATAGCAGTATAGTGATTTTTGAAAGATACTTTAGTTCAATGATTGATTATTCAAGATTACTAATTGAAGATAAAGATTATGGGGAACAGATATATTTACCTGATTTTTTAAGTGATCTGTCAGTAGAGGCGAAATCTGTAATGAATAATGCAAAGGTTGATTTCAAAATTATTAATACTACAAAATTAATGTTTTTTAAGGGAAATCGTTTTAATTTAAATAGGGCATTAATTAATATTTTAGCAAATGCAGCAAGATATAGTTCTGGAGAAAAAAAAGTTACTCTTACTATCATAGAGGAAACAGAGTATATTAATTTTGGAGTGTGGAACAATGGTCTCCCTTTTACTGAACAGTCCTTATTAAATGCAGATAAGTTATTTTATACTGAGAATAAAGGTAGGAATAATAAGCACTATGGTTTAGGGTTAGCATTTGCTAAACAAGTTGCAACTAGACATTTTGGAGAATTGTTTTTATCAAATCCAGATAGAGGTGGTGCTCAAGTGACGTTGCTTATTAAAAAATAATTCTATAGGGATATACTAGATAGCTTCCATATAATAGTTATGTATTAAAATAGATGGTTTTCTAAATTGAGGACTGTCTATTTTTTTATTTTTTAAAATTGGAAAATCTGAACAAATTTTGAAAAATAAAGTGTAACGTACAAGTATAAATAAAGGAGGAATTATAGTTATGAATATACAAGTTCAAAAACTTAGAAAATCATATAAGGATAGAGAAGTGCTGAAAAATATTTCTTTTGAAATAAAAGAGGGAAGTATTTGTGGATTATTAGGTATCAATGGTGCTGGAAAATCAACAATTATGAAGATTATTTTTGGTCTTGAAAACGCTGATAGTGGTACGGTTATTTTTAATGGGGGAAAAAATGCGGGCATATATGAGATTGGAGCGCTTATTGAAACTCCTGCTATCTATATGAACTTATCTGCATTTGATAACTTAAAAACTAGAGCATTGTTATATGACATTTCTGACGAACGAATTAATGAAGTATTAAACTTGATTGGGCTATCTAATACGGGAAAGAAAAAAGCAGGGAGCTTTTCTTTAGGTATGAAACAACGTTTGGGATTAGGTATGGCAATAATTACTAGTCCAGATTTGCTCATTTTAGATGAACCTACCAATGGATTGGATCCAGATGGTATAAAGGAATTATTGAATTTAATGATTTCTTTAAAGAAATCAGGAATGACAATTCTTTTATCTAGCCATCAACTGTATGAAGTTAGTAAAGTGGCAGATAAAATTGTTATTTTACATGATGGTCAAATTTTTTACGACGGTTCGAATGTTCAAAGTGATGATTTAGAATCTTTATTTTTTAGAATTGTTCATGGAGGTGACGCAATATGATAAAAATATTTAAATCAGAATGGTTAAAACAGCGAAAAAATACATCCAAAAAATTCTTGATAATAGCTCCTGGATTGTCGATTTTAATAGCTGTATTACTTGTTGGACCGAGTATTCTAGAAAGTTTTTCAATATATTGGTGGGAAGCCGTCTTTTTGTATACGCTTATTGGCTTGTTGTTTTTATATGATTATAAAGCAGAAGAAGCTGCAGGAAACTTCCAGAATATATACTTTCGAAATGATAGCATAAAAATATATATCGTAAAGATACTTTTAAAATTAAAAGATTTACTCATTTCTAACGTATGGTTTTTAGCTATATTATTATTTACAAGTAATTTTTTGTATGCCGACTTAATATCATTGAATATAATTGGTGACTTAATTTGTTTAGTACTTATTTCGATAACATCCATATGGGTATTGCCACTCTTGTATCTATTTTCGAAATGGATCAATCCCTATATCCTAGTATCTATTAACTCCTTGATTTGTTTTTTGGTTGCACCTTTTATCGCTCAAAGTAGCTTTTGGTTCTTCTTTCCTTTTACATATCATTATAAAATTGCTTATAGTCTTATGTATATAAAACCGTCAGGAGATCTAGATTTAACAAATCATGTAACAGACGTTAAAATGGTAGTATTTGCCGTATTTCTATCATTGATTCTATTTATCGTTTCTTTGTTAATATTAAATTGGAGGTTAAGTAATGATCCAATTGCTAAAAAGTGAAATGATTAAATTTAAAGGTTCGTATCAACTATACATTATTTTGATTTTGTCTACTATACAACTATTGACAATTCCAATTTACATATTATCTGTAAATAACACAATTGTATTGGAAAATATTATCTTTTTACCGATGTTAGGCTATTGTATGATAACTACGATAATCACTTTATTAGTATCTGAACAAGAAATCAATGCTAATAAATATCAGAATATTAGAAGCGGGAGAAATATATCCAGTATATGGGGAGCGAAACTTTTTGTGTTAGATTTACTATTATCTTTACTCACTATTCCTTTATGGGTAGTTGTAGGTATAGAGTTAGGACACTTTTCATATTATTTTTACGTAGGAATAGTTAGTTGGTTATTACTAATATTGCTAAATCATTTCCACATGCTATTGACATTGTTTATTGCGAAAGGTGGAAATTTATTTTTAGCCGTTGTAGAAAGTTTATTTATATTATTTGCAACAAATAAAGTTTTTCTTAATATTTTTTGGATTCCAGTAATTTTACCAGTTAATATAATTTTAGAAAATAATTTTAGAAGCACAACCTATTTATTAGCTTTAACTTTTTATGTTGTATTATTGTTTGTTGCTAATTTAGTAGTTGTAAGCAGAAAAGGTGTTTAATTATATATTCTGATGGAAATGAATGGAGTGTTAAATTTTTGGATGGAAGTTTGGGAATTGTTTTGACTTTACTTTATAACCAAAATAAATCTGTAAAGACATATTGGAGAGAGGCGTTATTGATTTTTAATAATTTAACTATAGAAAATTAGGAGGAGAACTATGAAATTCAAAAAGATCTATCTTTCCGTAATTTTTTTCTTAAGTTTACTTGGATTGACTGGATGCACATATGAGAAGTATGATGTTAAATTTCTCGACTCAAGTTATAATCGATTTGATTATAAAGGAGAGCATTATGGTGTAACTAATCAATTAATTTCATATGAAGATATTGAAAGTAAAGTAAGCAATCATGATGATACTTATGAAATATCTTACGATGATTCCAATAATGAAATAAAGAATGATTTGTTGGAGATTGGTGACTTATATCAGACCAAGAGTAGAGAATTTGCCATAAAAATTGATAGTACTTTCTATAAATGTAGACTACTTGATAATATTTCTAAAGAAGAACTCCTAAAAGTTTCTGACTTATTTTATGTTCGCTTAGTAGGAGGATTTGCTATCAATGAGCAAGAAGCCAGAGAGTTGAAGATAGGGGAACAATCATTTACAATTACTGAAGAAATTATTCCAAAAGAAGAGCTTAGTGCTACAGTTGCTAACTTAGATAATCAAGTGAAGTCTGTCACTAGATTATCAGGGGAGCATGAAAGTTGGAAATATGGAGAAATTTGTTCTTTAAAAAATCAGTCTATCCATGAGAAAGTAGCAGTTAAATTGAATGGAGAATATCATTTGGCTTTCTTTAGAAGTTAGTTTGTATATTAGATATGTGACACAAAAATTTTTTTCCAGCATCTTTCTAATCAAAGCCTCTTGACTTTCTTTATAATTGTGAGATAATAAATAAAATATATAAAGGAATTATATAAAATGCCTATAGCGAATTCAAGTAAAGTTGTGACCTTCCAAGCTAATAGAGAATTAGTAAATGATGCCATGGAAGTGTTAAAAGAAAAAAATCTCTCTCTTTCTTCAGCACTAAGATTATTTTTAAAGAATGTTGCCGTAACAAATGAAGTAGATTTACTGAGTGAAGAGGAATTGGAGAAGGAGTATTTGTTTAGACAATTACAAGCAGAAGTTCAAGAAAGTTATGCTAAGATTGAGGCTGGGAATTACTTGACAGATGAGGATGTTGTGACACGCTATGGATTATAAAAAATATAGGATTTTGTATTCTCCTAGAGTGATTGATAGTTTGGATAAAATATATCAGTATATAGCAGAGGAAATCGGTTCTGTAGAGGCTGCGATACGAAAAGTAGCGAGTATCAGAAAAGATATTAATCGTTTAGAAATTTTCCCCCAAGCTGGATTTGATGCCGATGAAAAATTTGGTAAGAAATTAGATCCTCGCCACCAAACGCGAGGATTGACTTTGAGTAAGGATTACATCGTATTGTATACAATTGTTGAGGATACCGTCAGACTTGCTTATTTACTTCCTTCAAAAAGTGATTACATGAAATTATTTAGGACTAAGTCAAGATATGACTAATTCATAATCTAGAAGATGTATGTTTAGTGATGAATAAAAATCCTAGTTTGGTTCAACCAAACTAGGATTTTCTTACACGTTTCTGTCTACGATAACCGTTGAGTTTTTTATTTTCCCAGTAGCTATTAAAGATTTTTTCCTTGCTTTCGCGATTGATTTCCAAAAAGTAGGCATAAATCAAATCGATAAAGAAGAGCATAGGAAGTTGAGCGGATATTCGTTGGATGTAGGAGGTTTGGCTGTGGGTGGCTACAAGAACAGTCTCTGTATAGGCCTGACTATCTTTATTTGGAACGCTTGTAAAGAGTACAGTCTTTGCGCCCATCTCTTTTGCGTCTAATAGACTGTCTAAAATAGAAGGTGTTGTGCCAGAAAGTGAGAAGCCCAGTACGAGACAATTTTCATCCATAATGCTGGTTGTCCAAGCAAAGCCGTCTTGATCAGTCAAGGCCTCGCATACCACACCCAGACGCATGAAGCGTAATTTCATTTCACGAGCGACGAGGCCAGAACTGCCAGTTCCGAAGAAGTAGACACGATCAGCACCTTCGATTAACTGGGCGATTCGTTCTAGTTGTTTTTCGTCAATCAAGTCCTGTGTTTGTTCTCGCATATTACTGTAGCTTCTAAGAACTCGTTTTGTCAGGGGGCTGTGGTCGGGATGTTGGATAGCTTGATTATCTGCTTGGTGTTGGTATTGGAAAATAAATTCTCGATAACCTGTAAAACCACACTTTTTAGCAAAGCGGGTCAGAGCGGCTTGAGAGATATGTAATTTTTGAGTGACCTGCTGAGAAGATAAATCATCTGCAATGGTTTCAGATTGTAAAAAATAGCGAGCGATTTCTTGTTCTAGATCTGTTAACTCTTCAAAATGAAGATCAATAATGCTTGCGATATCTTGCGGGTTCATGATACTCCTTTATTTGAGTCTAGCTATTAATCGATAATTATTTTTTGTAGCTTTTGTAAATATTATATCATATAAAATAGTTATGTTTAAATAAAAAAACCATCAGAAACTAAATTAAAAAAGCTCACTTCTTTTCCATAATTTTCTTCTCAAATTGTGGTACAATGAAGAGTGAGATTTTAAATAGAAATGAGACTGATTTGTATGAGAAAATTTGATAGCCATTCGATTCCGATTCGGCTTAATTTATTGTTTTCAATTGTTATTTTGCTTTTTATGGCCATTATTGGTCGCCTGCTTTACATGCAGGTTTTGAACAAGGATTTTTATGAGACAAAATTAGCATCGGCTAGTAAAACAAAGGTGACCACTAGTTCAGCCCGTGGACAAATCTACGATGCAACAGGGAAACCTCTCGTCGAAAACACCATCAAGCAAGTTGTATCTTTTACAAGGAACAACAAAATGACGGCTGCAGATTTAAAAGAAACAGCCAAGAAGTTGCTGGCTTATGTGGGAGTTTCTTCTCCAATATTGACTGACCGACAGTTGGCGGACTATTACCTGGCAGATCAAGATGTCTATAAAAAAGCAGTGGAAAGCTTACCACGCGAGAAGCGCCTTGATTCTGATGGCAACCAATTATCTGAGTCCGAGCTTTACAATAATACTGTTGAAAGTATCGATCCAAGTCAATTGACCTACTCTGATGACGAAAAGAAAGAAATTTACCTCTTTAGCCAACTCAATGCAGTTGGAAATTTTGCGACAGGCACCATTGCGACAGATTCCTTGTCAGACACACAGATTGCCTTGATTGCTTCGGCTTCTAAGAATTTACCTGGTATCAGTATTTCAACTTCGTGGGATCGAAAGGTCCTAGAGACTTCTCTTTCGTCTATAGTAGGAAGTGTGTCCAGTGAAAAAGCTGGTCTACCAGCTGAAGAAGCAGATGCTTATATCAAAAAGGGTTATTCTCTAAACGACCGTGTTGGAACCTCTTATCTAGAAAAACAATATGAAGAAACCTTGCAAGGGAAACGCTCGGTGAAAGAAATCCATCTAGACAAGTATGGCAATATGGAAAGTGTCGAAAATATCGAAGATGGTACCAAAGGGAATAATATTAAACTGACCATTGATTTGGCCTTCCAAGATAGCGTGGACAATCTGCTTAAGAGTTATTTCAATTCCGAACTGGGAAATGGAGGAGCCAAGTATTCAGAAGGTGTGTATGCAGTTGCCCTCAACCCAAAAACAGGTGCGGTTTTGTCTATGTCAGGACTCAAACATGACTTGAAAACGGGAGATTTAACACCTGATTCCTTGGGAACAGTAACCGATGTCTTTGTACCCGGTTCGGTCGTTAAGGCGGCGACCATCAGCTCTGGTTGGGAGAATGGAGTCTTATCAGGGAACCAGACCTTGACAGACCAGCCGATTGTCTTCCAAGGTTCAGCTCCAATTAATTCTTGGTATACTCAGGCCTACGGTTCATTCCCGATTACAGCTGTGGAAGCCTTGGAGTATTCTTCTAATACCTACATGGTTCAAACGGCTTTGGGCATTATGGGTCAGACCTATCAACCCAATATGTTTGTTTTAACTAACAATTTAGAATCCGCCATGGGGAAACTTCGTTCGACATTTGCGGAATATGGTCTTGGAGCCTCAACAGGCATTGACCTTCCAGATGAGTCAACTGGTTTTATACCAAAAGAGTATAATTTTGCTAATTACATTACCAATGCCTTTGGTCAGTTTGATAACTACACCCCAATGCAATTGGCCCAGTACGTTGGCACAATTGCAAACAACGGTGTTCGGATTGCACCCCACATTGTTGAGGGGATTTATGGAAATAATGAACAAGGTGGTTTAGGAGATTTAATTCAATCTATTGATACCAAGGAAATGAATAAAATTAATATTTCTGAGTCTGATGTTTCCATCCTCCAACAAGGATTTTATCAAGTTTCACATGGTGGTAGTGCTCTGACGACAGGTCGTGCCTTTTCCAATGGTGCAGCTGTATCCATTAGTGGAAAAACAGGTACTGCCGAAAGTTATGTTGAGGGAGGTCAAAAAGCTAACAATACCAATGCTGTGGCCTATGCACCATCAGATAATCCTCAAATCGCTGTAGCTGTTGTCTTCCCTCATAACACCAACCTTACAAATGGTGTCGGACCTTCCATTGCGCGCGATATTATCAACCTCTATAACCAGCATCATCCAATGAATTAGAAAGGAACATATGCTTTATCCAACACCTATTGCTAAGCTAATTGACAGTTATTCTAAGTTACCGGGTATCGGGATTAAGACGGCTACCCGTCTGGCCTTCTATACTATTGGAATGTCTGATGACGATGTCAATGAATTTGCTAAAAATCTCCTTTCTGCTAAGAGAGAGCTGACCTACTGTTCCATCTGCGGTCGCCTGACTGATGACGATCCTTGCTCTATCTGTACCGATCCGACTCGTGATCAGACAACCATTTTAGTTCTCGAGGATAGTCGCGATGTGGCAGCCATGGAGAATATCCAAGAATACCATGGACTCTATCATGTCTTACATGGACTCATTTCTCCCATGAATGGTATCAGTCCAGATGATATCAATCTCAAGAGCCTGATGACTCGTCTTATGGATAGTGAAGTTTCAGAAGTGATTGTGGCGACCAATGCTACAGCAGATGGTGAAGCGACATCCATGTATCTTTCACGCTTGCTCAAGCCAGCTGGTATCAAGGTTACGCGTCTAGCACGAGGTCTAGCTGTGGGAGCGGACATTGAGTATGCGGATGAAGTTACACTCTTACGAGCCATTGAAAATCGAACAGAGTTGTAAGTGTAGACAAATTAATACACTCAATTCATTTATACAAAAATCACGGAGACCGACAGTTGTTTTATCGGTCTCTTTTTAGATTTATTGAAGACCAGTATCAGGTTCAAGTTTCAAAAAAGAAGCAAATATGATATACTAAAGAACGAGTATTCTATTAGAATTGGGACAAGAAATATGAAACAAACGATTATTCTTTTATACGGTGGGCGTAGTGCAGAGCGTGAAGTCTCTGTTCTTTCAGCTGAAAGTGTGATGCGTGCGGTCAACTACGACCGTTTCACAGTCAAGACTTTCTTCATCAGCCAGTCAGGTGACTTTATTAAAACGCAAGAATTTAGCCAGACTCCAGGTCAAGAGGATCGTCTTATGACCAATGAAACCATTGATTGGGATAAGCAAGTTGCACCAAGTGCCATCTACGAAGAAGGGGCAGTGGTCTTTCCGGTTCTTCATGGTCCGATGGGAGAAGATGGCTCAGTTCAAGGATTCTTGGAAGTTTTGAAAATGCCTTATGTTGGTTGTAACATCTTGTCATCTAGTCTTGCGATGGATAAAATCACGACCAAGCGTGTCTTAGAATCTGTCGGGATTGCCCAAGTTCCTTATGTGGCCATCGTTGAAGGCGATGATGTGACTGCTAAAATTGCCGAAGTTGAAGAAAAATTGTCTTATCCAGTTTTCACAAAACCATCAAACATGGGTTCTAGTGTCGGTATTTCTAAATCTGAAAACCAAGAGGAACTCCGTCAAGCTTTGAAACTTGCCTTCCAATATGACAGCCGTGTCTTGGTTGAGCAAGGGGTAAATGCCCGTGAAATCGAGGTTGGTCTCTTGGGCAACTACGATGTCAAAAGCACGCTTCCAGGAGAAGTAGTTAAGGATGTTGCCTTTTATGACTATGATGCCAAGTATATTGACAACAAGATTACTATGGACATCCCAGCCAAAATCAGTGATGATGTGGTATCTGTCATGCGTCAAAATGCAGAAACTGCCTTCCGTGCCATTGGTGGGCTCGGTCTATCTCGTTGCGATTTCTTCTATACAGATAAGGGAGAGGTTTTCCTCAACGAGCTCAATACCATGCCAGGTTTCACCCAGTGGTCTATGTACCCACTACTTTGGGACAATATGGGAATCAGCTATCCAGACTTAATCGAGCGATTGGTTGACCTTGCCAAGGAAAGTTTTGACAAGCGCGAAGCGCATTTGCTATAAAAATGAAAGAGAGGGTAGAAGCCAGAACCATCACTGCAAGGTGACTAGAGTTCTCGAGCTTCGACCCTTTTTAAAGGAGTAGAAATGAAATTAACAATCCATGAAGTGGCCCAAGTTGTAGGAGCTAAAAATGATATCAGCATCTTTGAGAACACCCAGTTAGAGAAGGCTGAGTTTGACAGTCGTCTGATTGCGACAGGAGATTTATTTGTCCCCCTCAAAGGTGCGCGTGACGGTCACGACTTTATCGAAACAGCTTTTGAAAAGGGCGCTGCTGTAACCCTGTCTGAGAAAGAAATCGCAAACCATCCCTATATTCTAGTAGATGATGTGCTTACTGCTTTTCAAACTCTAGCATCTTACTATCTTGAAAAAACGGCTGTTGATGTCTTTGCTGTTACAGGTTCAAATGGCAAGACAACGACCAAAGATATGTTAGCGCACTTGTTATCAACAACCTATAAAACATACAAAACACAAGGCAACTACAATAACGAGATTGGCCTTCCCTACACAGTTCTCCACATGCCTGAAGGAACAGAAAAGTTGGTCTTGGAGATGGGGCAGGATCACTTGGGAGATATTCATCTCTTGTCTGAATTGGCTCGTCCCAAAACAGCCATCGTGACCTTGGTTGGCGAAGCCCATTTGGCCTTTTTCAAAGACCGTTCTGAGATTGCTAAAGGAAAAATGCAAATTGTTGATGGCATGTCGTCTGGTTCCTTGCTTTTGGCACCAGCAGATCCGATTGTAGAGGACTACTTGCCAACTGATAAAAAGGTAGTTCGTTTTGGGCAAGGGGCAGAGTTGGAAATTACCGACTTGGTAGAACGTAAGGATAGTCTGACCTTTAAGGCTAATTTCTTGGAGCAAGGCCTTGATTTGCCAGTGACTGGTAAGTACAATGCTACTAATGCCATGATTGCGTCCTATGTTGCCCTGCAAGAAGGAGTTTCAGAGGAGCAAATTCGTCAGGCCTTCCAAAATCTTGAATTGACGCGTAACCGTACCGAGTGGAAGAAAGCAGCCAATGGAGCAGATATCCTATCAGATGTTTACAATGCCAATCCAACTGCTATGAAGCTGATTTTGGAGACATTCTCTGCCATTCCAGCCAATGAAGGTGGCAAGAAAATTGCAGTTTTGGCGGATATGAAGGAACTGGGCGACCAGTCTATTCAGCTTCATAATCAGATGATTTTGAGCCTCTCGCCTGATGTGCTGAATACCGTTATTTTTTATGGAGAAGACATTGCTGAATTAGCCCAACTTGCCAGTCAAATGTTCCCAATCGGCCACGTTTACTACTTCAAGAAAACAGAAGACCAAGATCAATTTGAAGACTTAGTTAAGCAGGTTAAAGAAAGCCTTGGAGCTAATGACCAAATCCTGCTCAAAGGCTCTAACTCTATGAATCTAGCCAAGTTGGTAGAAAGTTTAGAAAATGAAAACAAGTGATTTTGTCAAGTATCTTCAAAGAATGATTGCCCTTACAGATACTGGATTAACCTTTACAAAAGATCCTTTCGACCGTGAGCGCTACGAAGACTTGCGAGGCCTTTTATCTGAAATGTTGAATCAGGCATCAGACCTTGATTCCGAAGAAGTGGCAGAAGTCTTGAAGCCAACTTCCGCTTATGCAACTCCGTTAATGGACGTCCGTGCTTGGATTGTTGAGGACGAAAAGATTTGTCTGGTTAGGGGACAAGGAGAGAATGATTGGGCTTTGCCAGGTGGCTTTGGTGAGGTTGGTTATTCTCCAACAGAAAATATTCTCAAGGAAATTGAAGAAGAAACCGGTTTTGAAGCTAAAGTAGAAAGACTACTAGCTGTTTTTGATACAAATCGTTTCCAACTACAGAGCAAGCAATATGCAAAGTTTGTTTTTGAATGTAAGCTTCTTGATGGACAATTCCAAAAAAATCAAGAAATTGCTGACCTTCAATTTTTTGCCATTGACCAACTGCCAGCCTTATCTGAAAAACGCATTACCAAGGAGCAAATAGAGATTCTTTGGCAGGTTTATCAAGGTCAGAAGGAGCAATATCTTGATTAAGAAGATGATTATCGTATTTCTAAATTCATTTTTGACAAATAGCATGGTATAATAAAATGCAGGAAAATTTTGAATCATGAGGAATACTAGATGAATTTATGGGATATTTTCTTTACGACCCAAGCAACAGAGCCACCCAAGTTTGATCTTTATTGGTATGTCAGCCTATTTACACTCTTGGCTTTGACCTTCTATACAGCCTATCGTTATCGTGAAAAGAAGGCTTACCAACTATTTTTCCAGACTTTACAGGCAGTTCAGTTAATCCTCCTTTATGGTTGGTACTGGATCAATCATATGCCACTATCAGAAAGCCTACCTTTTTACCATTGCCGTATGGCTATGTTTGTGGTGCTTTTGCTTCCTGGTCAGTCTAAATATAGGCAGTATTTTGCATTACTAGGAACATTTGGGACATTAGCAGCCTTTGTTTATCCAGTGCCAGATGCCTATCCTTTCCCACATATTGCGATTTTATCCTTTATCTTTGGCCACTTAGCTCTCTTGGGGAACTCTCTAGTTTATCTATTGAGACAGTATAACGCACGATTGTTGGATGTGAAGGGAATTTTTCTCATGACCTTTGCATTAAATGCCTTGATTTTTGTGGTCAATTTAGTAACAGGTGGAGATTACGGATTCTTGACAAAACCACCATTGGTTGGAGACCACGGCTTAGTAGCTAATTATTTAATCGTTTCCCTGGCCTTATCAGCAGCGATTACGTTGACCAAGAAAATCTTGGAACTATTTTTAGAACAAGAAGCAGAAAAAATGATTGCAAAGAAAGCTTAGAAATGAGCTTTCTTTTTTTCATAAATCTGATTTTTTATAACTTGTTTGGAAAATAAAAAAATCTAAGGAACGAATGTAAAAAAATGGTAAGTAAATTTAGGAAAAACTAAGCACGATTGGATTTTTTGTGTTATAATATTCTGTGAATAGCTATGCCCTATTTTAGCTATTTTGAATAGAAGTTTGAAACTTGGAAGAGAGAGGATGCGATGTAATGGCTAGAGATGGTTTTTTTACAGGCTTAGATATCGGAACTAATTCGATTAAAGTATTGGTTGCCGAACTTAGAAATGGTGAACTTAATGTAATTGGTGTAAGTAATGCCAAGAGTAAAGGTGTAAAGGATGGGATTATCGTTGATATTGAAGCAGCAGCAGCAGCTATCAAGTCAGCTATTTCCCAAGCAGAAGAGAAAGCTGGCATTTCAATCAAATCAGTGAATGTTGGTTTGCCTGGAAATCTTTTGCAAGTAGAACCAACTCAAGGAATGATTCCAGTTACATCTGATACAAAAGAAATTACAGATCAAGATGTCGAAAATGTTGTCAAATCAGCTTTGACAAAGAGTATGACACCAGATCGTGAAGTCATTACTTTTATTCCAGAAGAATTTATCGTAGATGGTTTCCAAGGTATTCGTGACCCGCGTGGCATGATGGGTGTTCGTCTTGAAATGCGTGGTTTGCTTTACACAGGTCCACGTACTATTCTTCACAATTTACGCAAGACAGTTGAGCGCTCAGGTGTTCAAGTTGAAAATATTATTATTTCACCATTGGCTTTGGTTCGTTCAGTCTTGAACGAAGGAGAGCGTGAATTTGGAGCTACTGTTATTGATATGGGAGCAGGTCAAACAACTGTTGCTACAATCCGTAACCAGGAACTCCAGTTTACAAATATTCTTCAAGAAGGTGGAGATTATGTCACAAAAGATATCTCTAAAGTCTTGAAGACTTCACAGAAATTAGCTGAAGGATTGAAATTGAACTATGGTGAAGCCTACCCTTCGCTTGCAAGCAATGAAACCTTCCAAGTTGAAGTAATTGGTGAAGTGGAACCTGTAGAAGTTACAGAAAGCTACCTAGCAGAGATTATTTCAGCCCGCATTAAGCACATTTTTGAACAAATCAAACAAGAGTTGGAAAGAAGACATTTGTTGGATCTTCCAGGTGGGATTGTTCTGATTGGTGGAAATGCTATTTTACCAGGTATTGTAGAACTTGCACAGGAAGTCTTTGGCGTTGGTGTCAAACTCTATGTTCCAAACCAAGTTGGTATTCGCAATCCAGCCTTTGCGCATGTGATTAGCTTGTCTGAATTTGCTGGTCAATTGACTGAGGTGCATTTATTAGCACAACGAGCAGTCAAGGGTGAGGATACTTTGCGTCACCAACCAATTAATTTTGGTGGGATGATTCAACGCGTTACGCAAGTAGCACAACCGACCCCTATTCAACCAGTTCAAAATACTGAGGTAGAGCAATCAGCTTCTACGAACGTAGTTGCTCCGAAAGAAGATAAAGTATCTTCTCAAAATAAACCAAAAATCGCAGATCGTTTCCGTGGCTTAATCGGAAGCATGTTTGATGAATAAAAGAGGAAAAATAAACTATGACATTTTCATTTGATACAGCAGCAGCTCAAGGTGCAGTTATTAAAGTAATCGGTGTTGGTGGAGGTGGTGGTAACGCCATTAACCGCATGGTTGACGAAGGTGTTGCAGGCGTAGAATTTATCGCAGCAAACACAGATGTACAAGCTTTGAGTAGTACAAAAGCTGAGACTGTAATTCAGTTAGGCCCTAAATTGACTCGTGGTTTGGGTGCTGGCGGTCGACCTGAAGTTGGTCAAAAGGCTGCTGAAGAAAGCGAAGAAGCCTTGACTCAAGCTATTACTGGAGCAGATATGGTCTTCATTACTGCAGGTATGGGAGGCGGCTCAGGTACTGGTGCTGCTCCTGTTATTGCCCGTATTGCTAAAGATTTGGGTGCTCTTACAGTTGGTGTTGTGACACGTCCTTTCGGTTTTGAAGGAAGCAAACGTGGTCAGTACGCTGTGGAAGGAATCAACCAACTTCGCGAACATGTAGATACTCTATTGATTATTTCAAACAACAACTTGCTTGAAATTGTTGATAAGAAAACGCCACTTCTTGAAGCTCTTAGCGAAGCAGATAACGTACTTCGCCAAGGTGTTCAAGGGATTACTGACTTGATCACAAATCCTGGTTTGATTAATCTTGACTTTGCCGATGTGAAAACAGTTATGGCAAATAAAGGAAACGCCCTAATGGGTATCGGTATCGGTAGTGGTGAAGAACGTGTGGTAGAAGCAGCTCGTAAGGCAATCTACTCACCACTTCTTGAAACAACTATTGACGGTGCTGAGGATGTTATCGTCAACGTTACTGGTGGTCTTGACTTGACTTTGATTGAAGCAGAAGAAGCTTCAGAAATTGTCAACCAAGCAGCTGGTCAAGGAGTGAACATCTGGCTTGGAACATCTATCGATGAAAACATGAAAGATGAAATTCGTGTTACAGTTGTGGCAACTGGTGTTCGTCAAGATCGTGTGGAAAAAGTTGTGGGCCATGCACCAAGACAAGCTGTTCGTCATGAACAAGTAAGTCCTAGTCATGCACACAATCATAATCGTCAGTTTGATATGGCTGAAACTGCAGAAATTCCAAGTCCAGCACCTCGTCGCACAGAAACTTCTCAAACTTCAGCATTTGGTGATTGGGACTTGCGTCGTGAGACAATTGTTCGACCAACTGATTCAGTGGTATCACCAGTTGAACGTTTCGAAGCGCCATCTTTACACGATGAGGATGAATTAGACACTCCTCCATTTTTCAAAAATCGTTAAGTAAATGAATTTGAAAGAAAATACAGAACGTGTTTTTCAACAAATAAAAGATGCAAGTCAGCAGTCAGGAAGAGAAGCCAATTCTGTTTCGGTTGTTGCTGTTACAAAATATGTAGACGTACCGACAGCGGAGGCCTTGCTTCCGCTAGGTGTGCATCATATTGGTGAAAATCGTGTGGATAAATTTCTTGAGAAATATGAAGCTTTAAAAGATAGAAATATTACTTGGCATTTGATTGGAACCTTGCAAAGACGCAAGGTCAAAGATGTCATTCAGTATGTTGATTATTTCCACGCCTTGGATTCATTAAAGCTAGCAGAGGAAATTCAAAAAAGAAGTGACCGAGTTGTTAAGTGTTTCTTACAAGTAAATATCTCAAGGGAAGAGAGCAAACATGGTTTTTCAAGGGAAGAACTATTGGAGCTCTTGCCAGAATTGGCCACCTTAGATAAAATTGAATATGTCGGCTTGATGACCATGGCTCCTTTTGAAGCTAGTAGTGATGAGTTGAAAGAAATTTTTAAAGCTACGCAGGATTTGCAACTAGAAATTAGAGAAAAACAAATTCCCAATATGCCAATGACGGACTTGAGTATGGGTATGAGTCGTGACTACAAGGAAGCGATTGAATTTGGCTCAACATTTGTCAGAATTGGTACAGCATTTTTTAAATAGGAAAGAAATATGTCTTTAAAAGATAGATTTGATAAATTTATAGATTATTTTACAGAAGATGGAGAAGATGTTGGTACTGCATATCAGCCTAAAGCTGAAGAGCCGATTGTGACTCCAGTCCCTTCTGTTCAAGAGTTGCCTCAACAAGCTGGTAGCACGCCATCTAAAGATAAAAACATCACTCGTCTTCATGCCCGTCAACAAGAGTTGGCTATGCAAAGTCAACGCTCTACTGATAAGGTGACAATTGATGTTCGTTATCCACGTAAATACGAAGATGCCACAGATATTGTTGATTTATTAGCTGGTAACGAAAGTATTTTGATTGATTTCCAATATATGACAGAAGTTCAAGCTCGCCGTTGTTTGGACTATCTGGATGGGGCGCGCCACGTTTTAGCTGGTAACATGAAAAAAGTAGCATCTACTATGTACCTGCTGACACCAGTTGATGTTGTCGTCAATATTGAAGACATCAAAATTCCAGATGAATCACAAAATGGTGAATTTGGCTTTGATATGAAACGTACGAGAGTGAGATAATGATCTTTCTCATTCGTTTTGTTCAAAATGCAGTGGATATCTATTCACTGATTTTAATCGTGTTTGCTCTGATGTCTTGGTTTCCCAATGCTTATGAATCACGTCTTGGACGCTTGATTATTAGTTTAGTGAAACCGATAATAGCTCCCTTGCAACGTTTGCCCCTCCAGATTGCAGGTCTTGACTTGTCTGTCTGGATTGCGGTATTACTAGTTCACTTCCTAGGGGAGCAGTTGATTCGACTTTTAGTGATCTTTCTATGAACAAGATGATTTATCAACACTTTTCTAAGAATGATTCGTCTTTTATTGATAAGGGAGTAGAATGGATAAAAAAGGTAGAAGATTCTTATTCTCCTTTTTTAACACCTTTTGTAAATCTCCATCAAGAAAAGATTTTAAAGGTGCTAGCATCAACCAACGGCATCTCCTACATGAGCAGTCGGCAGTTTCTTGAAACTGAATATGTACGGGTTCTACTGTATCCTGATTATTTTGAGCCAGAATTCTCTGATTTTGAACTTTCCTTGCAAGAAATAGTCTACCCTAATAAGTTTGAACGCTTAACGCATGCAAAAATATTAGGGACTGTTTTAAATAAGCTGGGAATTGATAGGAAGCTATTTGGTGATATCTTAGTCAACGAAGAGAGGGCACAGATTATCATTAATCGACAGTTTATGCTCCTTTTTCAAGACGGCATTACGAAAATTGCTCGTTTACCGGTTCGTCTAGAAGAACGGGATTTTACTGAGAAAATTACTACAGTAGAAGATTATCAAGAATTAGATATTTGTATTGCTAGTTCTAGATTAGATGTTTTTCTAGCAGGTGTCTTCAAGCTGTCTAGAAATCAGGCAAGTCAGTTAATTGAAAAACAAGCAGTCCAAGTGAATTACCATTTAGTTGAAAAATCAGATTATGCAGTTCAAGTTGGTGATCTGATTAGTGTAAGGAAATTTGGTCGATTGAAACTCGTTAGAGATAATGGGCAAACAAAAAAAGATAAAAAGAAATTAACGGTCCAATTGTTATTAAGTAAGTGAGGAAAAATATGCCAATTACATCGTTAGAAATCAAAGATAAAACTTTTAGCACACGCTTCAGAGGGTTTGATCAAGAAGAAGTAGACGAGTTTTTAGATATTGTAGTCCGTGATTATGAAGATTTGGTTCGCTCTAATCATGATAAGGATTTACAAATTAAGAGTTTGGAAGAGCGTTTGTCTTACTTTGATGAGATGAAAGATTCATTGAGTCAATCTGTATTGATTGCACAAGATACAGCAGAGCGAGTAAAACAAGCTGCAACGGAACGTTCAAACAATATTATCCAACAAGCAGAGCAAGATGCCCAACGTTTGTTGGAAGAAGCTAAGTACAAGGCAAATGAAATTCTTCGTCAAGCAACTGACAATGCTAAGAAGGTTGCTGTTGAAACAGAAGAATTGAAGAACAAGAGTCGTGTCTTCCATCAACGTCTTAAATCTACAATTGAGAGCCAGTTAGCAATTGTTGAATCTTCAGATTGGGAAGATATTCTTCGCCCAACAGCGACTTATCTTCAGACAAGTGATGAAGCTTTCAAAGAAGTGGTCAGTGAAGTCTTAGGTGACTCTGTCTTGCAACAACATCCAGAGGAAGAACCAATTGATATTACTCGCCAGTTTTCTCCCGAGGAAATGGCAGAGTTGCAAGCGCGCATCGAAGCGGCTAATAAGGAACTTGCAGAAGCCGAAGCAAGAGCTGAGCAGGAACAAGTGGTTTCACCAGCTCCGGTTTTTGAAGAAAGTCCGGCTCATCCAGTTGGTCCAATGTATGAAGAGCCAGAAGTAGCTCCAAGCCATTATTCAGGACCAACACCAGCTTCTGAAGCTGTAAACTCAGAACCAGGTTTTGCGGCACCGCAAGAATCTGTTACAATTTTATAAGAAATATTCTGAGAACAATATCTTATCCTTATATTTCCAGCGAGCAGGAGATGGTGTGAGTCCTGTAATCCCTAACGATAAGATTATCCTCTCAAAAACTCAAGTCTGAAGCTAGTAAGATTTGACGTTCCCCACGTTACGGGATAAGAGGGAGAAAGACTAAATCTTTTTCCGAATAAAGGTGGTACCACGATTTTCGTCCTTTTTGGCAGTCGTGGTTTTTAATTTGTTATTATTTATAAAGGAGATACCATGAAACTCAAAGATACCCTTAACCTTGGGAAAACAGCTTTCCCAATGCGTGCAGGCCTTCCTACCAAAGAGCCAGTTTGGCAAAAGGAATGGGAAGATGCAAAACTTTATCAACGTCGTCAAGAATTGAACCAAGGAAAACCTCATTTCACCTTGCATGATGGCCCTCCATACGCGAACGGAAATATTCACGTTGGACACGCTATGAACAAGATTTCAAAAGATATCATTGTTCGTTCAAAATCAATGTCAGGTTTTTACGCACCATTTATCCCAGGTTGGGATACTCATGGTCTGCCAATCGAGCAAGTTTTGGCAAAACAAGGTGTTAAACGTAAAGAAATGGACTTGGTTGAGTACTTGAAACTTTGCCGTGAATACGCTCTTTCTCAAGTAGATAAACAACGTGAAGACTTTAAACGTTTGGGTGTTTCTGGTGACTGGGAAAATCCATATGTGACTTTGACTCCTGACTATGAAGCAGCTCAAATCCGTGTATTTGGTGAGATGGCTAATAAAGGTTATATCTACCGTGGTGCCAAGCCAGTTTACTGGTCTTGGTCATCTGAGTCGGCCCTTGCTGAAGCGGAGATTGAATACCATGATTTGGTTTCAACTTCCCTTTACTATGCCAATAAGGTAAAAGATGGCAAAGGTGTTCTAGATACAGATACTTATATCGTTGTCTGGACAACAACTCCATTTACCATCACAGCTTCTCGTGGTTTGACTGTTGGTGCAGATATTGATTACGTTTTGGTTCAACCTGCTGGTGAAG
>CAUQXM010000021.1:0-28572 GCA_963522215.1 uncultured Streptococcus sp.
CAAGTGCGGTGGCAAGTGCCTCAGCATCTACTAGTGCAGTGGCTTCAGCCTCAGCCTCAGTGAACACATCAGTTTCAAATTCAGCATCGACAAGTACTTCGATTTCTGTTTCAAATTCAGCAAACCATTCGAACTCACAAGTTGGAAATACATCTGAATCAGCAGGTAAATCACAAAAAGAATTACCAAATACAGGTACTAAGTCATCAACTGGATCTGTACTACTTGGAGCTCTAGCAGCTGTTACAGGTATTGGATTGGTTGTAAAACGCCGTAAACGTGATGAAGAAGAGTAAGATAACCTATAAATTTAGGCTAAACTAACCCTCGCGCGTAAATAATAGAAACCCCTTGGAAAATTAGAATTTTCAAGGGGTTTTACTATTATATAGCTGAAATTTTGACTAAAAAATTGTATAATAACTATAAGGAGAAATGCGCTAGTGGATGATAAAATAACGGTCATTGTACCAGTATACAATGTGGAAAACTATCTGAGGAAATGCCTAGATAGTATTATGGCTCAAACATATAAAAATATTGAAATTATTGTCGTTAATGATGGTTCTACTGATACTTCAGGTGAGATTTGTAAAGAATTTTCAGGAATGGATCACCGAATCATCTATATAGAACAAGAAAATGCTGGTCTTTCTGCCGCACGAAATACCGGTCTGAATAATATGTCCGGAGATTATGTGACTTTTGTAGACTCGGATGATTGGATTGAACAAGATTATATAGAAACTCTATATAAAAAAATAGTAGAGTATCAGGCAGATATTTCTGTTGGAAATTATTATTCTTACAATGAAGATGAGGAAACATATTATTTCCATATATATGGGGATTCCTACTATGAGAAAGTATATGACAATATTTCTATTTTTGAAAATTTATATGAATCTCAAGAAATGAAGAGTTTTGCTTTGATATCTGCTTGGGGCAAACTTTATAAAGCGAAATTGTTTGATTATCTCCGGTTTGATAAAGGTAAACTCGGCGAAGATGGTTATTTTAATCAAAAAATGTACTTATCTGTAAATAAAGTAGTTTATTTAAATAAAGGTTTGTACGCATATCGCCAGAGAAGTGGAAGTATTACAAACACTTGGACAGAAAAGTGGATGCATGCCTTGGTTGATGCTATGTCTGAGCGTATAACGCTACTAGCTAATATGGGTTATCCTCTTGACAAACACTTGGCAGTTTATCGTCAGATGTTGGAAGTCAGTCTCGCGAACGGTCAAGCTAGTGGCTTATCTGACACAGCCACGTATAAAGAGTTTGAAATGAAAAGAACTCTTTTAAATCACTTATCTATACAGGAGCAAAAGGAAAAGAAAGCAATTGTTTTGGCAGCAAATTATGCCTATGTCGAGCAGGTCATGACGACTATTAAGTCCATTTGCTATCATAATCGTTCTATTCGGTTTTATCTGATTAATAGTGATTTTCCTAACGAATGGTTGAAACAATTAAATAAACGATTAGAAAACTTTGATTCAGAAATTATTAATTGCCGAGTCACATCTGAGCAAATTTCGCGTTATAAAACGGATATTAGTTATACTGTTTTTTTGCGCTATTTTGTGGCTGATTTCGTGAAAGAAGACAAAGCTCTTTATTTAGACTGCGATTTAGTAGTAACAAAAAATCTAGATGGTTTATTTGCTACAGATTTACAGGACTATCCTTTGGCTGCTATTCGAGATTTTGGAGGCAGAGCTTATTTTGGTCGAGAAATCTTTAATGCAGGTGTTCTCTTGATTAATAATGCTCTTTGGAAGCAAGAGCATATAACTCAAAAGTTGATTGATTTAACCAATGAATGGCATGATAAAGTGGATCAGGCTGATCAAAGTATTTTAAATATGCTTTTTGAAAATAAATGGCTAGAACTAGATTTTGATAATAATCATATTGTCATTCATGAACGCTTCGCAAACTATAGTTTTCCAGATGGGCAAGAATATCCAGGAATCATCCATTATTTATCAGAGAGAAAGCCTTGGCAGGTACATGCTGGACAAACCTATCGTGATGTTTGGTGGTATTACCATGATATGGAATGGACAGAGTTAGGAAAAAATCATCATTTACATTCTCTAAAAAAAATGCATCTTTATCCTATAAAAGTTCCATTTTCTTGTTTGATTTATACAGCTTCAGATCAAATTGAGCAGCTGGAAACATTAATAGTGGCTTTACCAGAAGTGCAATTTAAGATTGCAGCAAGAGTAATCGTTAGTGAGAATCTTTCTAGACTTGTTGTGTATCCAAACGTTACTGTCTATTCTGGAACAGTATCTTTAGAGGAATTGGATAGAGAATTGGTGGAAAGTTGTCAGCTTCTTTTAGATATCAACTATGGTGAGAAGGAAGTAGAGATATTAGAGCAATTTACTTCTCAAAATAAATCAATTTTAGCCTTTGAAAATACTAAATCGTATGAAGCGAATCAAGAGATATATCAGATTGATCAAGTTTCAGAAATGATAGAGAGAATAAGAGAGTTAAATAGATGAGGAAAAATATTGTGCGAGGCGATGCACTAATTTTAACTGTAAGTGATCAGATTGAACAATTAGAATATATTTTAGAAAACTTACCAGATATTTGTTTTCATATTGCAGCTCCTGTACAGTTTTCTGAAAAGATAAGAGTACTGGAGTCAAAATATAATGTCCGTCTCGTGACAGTTACAACTGATCAGCAAATTGACTTTCTAGTGAATATGTGTGATTTCCTACTAGATATCAATCATTTTCAAGAAGTAGATGCTATTGTATCAAGGTTTGTTCAGATTGGGAAACCTGCCTTTGCTTTTGACAATACAGTCCATGGAAATCAGGGGCAGGAAGTTTTTCTATCAAGTACACCAGATAAATTGGTTTTTAGAGTGAGAGAGTATCAGGATGAAGTCAGAGTAGGCATCAATTATCAAGAAAAAATCATCCAAGATGGGACTTGGAATGTCTTTCAAATTGATGATAGGGCTCACTTCATTGTAGGAACTAATGTCATCTGTAGAAATTTTGAAAATTTCCATGTCTCTTCTGGTAAGGTAATACTGCATGATGGTGTTTTTATCAATAACTCTTGTAGTTTTAACTGTATGGAAAGAATTGAAATCGGAGCTGGTACCATGATGGGAGAGGGCGTTCGTTTCTATGATCACGACCATATTTATACTGCTGAAACAATCGAAAAATGGCAGTGGACTACAGCGCCAATTAGAGTTGGAAGAGATTGCTGGATAGGAAGTAATGTCACGATTTTAAAGGGAGTGACTATTGGGGATAATACCATTATTGGAGCAGGTTGTCTTATTCGCAATGATGTTCCGGCAAACAGTGTGGTTTATAATGATGGAAATCTTGTTGTAAAAGAAAGAAGATAATTTGGAGTTATGGATACAAAAAAGCAATCGTTTTAGGGGCAGATAATAATTATCGTGACAAGTTGGAAACGACTATTAAATCTATTTGTTATCATAATAAGGATTTGAAATTTTATATTTTTAATGAAGATATCCCCAAAGAGTGGTTTTATCTGATGGAGAAGAGATTAGAAAAACTTAACTGTGAAATTTTGAATATAGAAATTGATGCAGAAAAAGTAAAGCATTTTTCTACTCCTGATGAACACATCAAGTACATGACTTATTTTCGCTATTTTATTGCAGAATTTGTGAAAGAAGATAGAGCCTTGTATTTGGACTGTGATATGATTGTTCATAGGAACATAGATTCGTTATTTCAGAAAGATTTTGAAGAAAATTATATAATTGCCGTTCCAGATGGTTGGTATAAAAATATTTTTAATGCAGGAATGATGATGGTAAATGTTCATAAGTGGAAAACTGATAATATTTGTCAAAATCTTTTAGAGTTGACTGCAGAAAAACATCAAGAAGTCTATGGTGATCAGGGAGTCTTAAATCTATTGTTTGAAAATAAGTGGAAGAAAGTATCTCCTCATTATAATTTCATGGTTGGACTTGATACATTGGGTTATTGGGCTCAAAAACCAGAGTGGTTTTTAAATAGTTGGGATGAAAACTATAAACCTGCTATTATTCATTTTGAAGGTAAAGATAAACCGTGGAATGATTCATTAAAAACAAGATATAGAGAATTGTGGTGGTTTTATAATGGTTTGGATTGGCAAACTATTTTGTTAGAAAAGGATACAAAACCGACATCGTTTAGTGAAATTGCAACAGTTAGTTTATTTCATACAGCGATTTTTACAGATACGCAAGAGTTGGAACACATAGAATATCTAGTAGAAAAACTTCCGAATGTCCATTTTCATATTTTTGCCCATAGTTATTTTGGACCGAGAGTACAAGTGTTGAACCGTTTTTTAAATGTATCTCTTTATCCCAATTATACACCGTATCAATCTCAAGAAATGCTGAGTAAGTTAGATTTTTATCTAGATATCAATCATAACCAGGAAATAGATAATATTATTTCAAAAGTTCACCGTCTATCGAAACCGATATTTACTTTTGAGAATACGAGTCATGATATAAATAATGGAAGTCTTATATTGTCTTCATCAGAGCCGAAAGAAATGGTAAAAGTTATTAAACAGTTTTTAGGAGAATAATTGCATAGCTTATGGATGAATTAATTAGTATTATAGTTCCAATATATAATGTTGAAGAGTACTTACGAGAGTGTTTAGATAGTATTCAAAAACAAAGTTATCTGAATTTTGAATGTATCATGGTTAATGATGGCTCACCAGATAATTCATCCAAAATCTGTGAAGAATTTGTAGAGAAAGATTCTCGTTTTCGCTATTTTGAAAAGGAAAATGGTGGGGTATCCTCTGCACGAAATCTGGGCATTGAACATTCTAAAGGAGAGTATATAACTTTTATTGATTCGGATGATTGGGTAGATTCTGATTATTTAGAAGTTTTATATGCGACTCTTTTAGAAGAAGGAGCAGATATAACTGTCTCGACATATAAGCAATTCAATATAAAAGATAATTGTTTCTACTTTCATATTTTTCAAAGAGGATATGATAAAAAGACATTTACAGGTCAAGAATTGATTGATAATTTGCAAGTATTGTCTTCTTTTGATCATTCTTATGTTTCTTCTAGTAATAAATTGGTGAAGAGTAGACAATTGAAGACAATTCGTTTCAACGAAAAAACAACCTTAGGCGAAGATATGGAATTTTGGTATAAATTATATCTAATTTCTGATAAAATTGTATATGTAAACAAAGATAATTACATTTATCGAACTAGTAGTGATGAATACAAACACTTTGAATTAGAAAAAATTAGGAGTGATATTCAACAACGATTGAATTTTATTGCATTTCTAACTGCTAGAAAGTTAGAAGTTAGTTCGTATGTAGATGACTGTATTTTGTATCTTCGCGATTTAGTAGACAAGATGAAATTCGAGGGATTGGAATTTACTCAAACTGCAAGATGGTTGCAAGAGGTACTATTTCTATTAGAAGGATAATATGTTAGTCTGTAGGTCAAGAAAAAGTCTTTGTAGATGCTGAGAGGATTGTTTGAAATCAAGAACTAGGAAAAAAAGGACATGATAGAAAGTGGAGAGAAATGAAGCTACATATTACCAATCTGTATGGGATGGCTCGAGAAAGTACAGCAACCATTGCTCAAAATGCTGTTCAAAAGATAGCTAGTCAACTAGGATTTAGAGAGTTAGGGATTTATTTTTACCATGCATCAGCTGAAACTGTAGAAGAGAGAAGTAGAAGATTAGACGGAATTCTAGCAAGTGTTTCAATGGGAGATGTAGTGGTTTTTCAGACTCCAACTTGGAATGGTATAGAGTTTGAAAGAGAATTTTTAAGTAAGTTGAAACTTCTCAATGTGAAAATTATTATATTTGTTCATGATGTGATTCCCCTGATGTTTAAAGCAAATGAATTTCTGATGCAGGATTACATCAATCTATACAACATGGCAGATAGTATCATCTTACCATCAGAAGCTATGAAAGAGAAACTGCTTCAAAATGGCCTGAATGTTAAAAAAATTATTTTTCAAAGAATGTGGGATCATCCTCATGATTTGGACTTACATGAACCTATATTTAAAAAAGAAATTTATTTTGCAGGGAATTTAAGCCGTTTCCCAGAATTAAAAACTTGGGAGGGGACAGTTCCCCTAACTGTATTTTCAAATGAAGAACAGCTTTCTTTATCGAATCAAGTTCATATTACAGGTTGGAAGACTGATGAAGAAATGCTCCTAGAGTTATCAAGAGGCGGATTTGGACTGGTTTGGACTACACATCAAAATAAGGAACAAAATATAGATTATTACAGTATGAATGTTTCTTATAAGTTGAGTACTTATTTAGCTGCAGGCATTCCTGTCATTATTCCTGCTACTTTATCTAACTCGTACTTTATAGTAGAGCAAGGATTAGGCTTTGTAGTTGATAACTTAGAGGAAGCAAGCCATTTGGTGGAACAACTATCAGAAGAAGCCTATCTTCAAATGTGTAGTAGAGTACGTTATTTTTCCTTTTTACTAAGTCAAGGTTTTTATGCAAAACAGTTCTTATTGCAAGCAGTTTTTGAATTAGGAATTAGTAACAATCAAACATCACGAGGTATTCGACTATTGACAGTTACAAATAGTCAGGATTTGGAACAAATTGAATACCTAGTAGAACAACTTCCTGAGTGTGATTTTAGTATTGTTGCAAGAACTGTGATGGGGCCGCGTTTAACTGATTTAGCTGAGAAAGAAAATGTGTATCTATATCCTGCTTCGGATTCAGAAAAAATTGAGAAAATACTGGATAAAGCTGATTTATATTTGGATATTAACTATGGTGGGGAAGTAGATGGTATATTTAATGGCTTATTAGAAAAAAATATTCCTTGTTTTGCTTTTTATAAAACACAAAATGGAGAAAGAGGGCAATATCTATTTTCTATAAAAAATGTTGATGCTATGGTAGCTGCAATTAGGAATTATGCTGAAACAAAACAATTGCCCAAGAAGCCATTTGATTTTGAGGTGCAGACCATAGATGAAACGCTTGATTATATTCTGGAGCATCAATCTTCAATCGCTCGATTTGGTGATGGCGAGACTGCAATCATGCTAGGCCAATCTATTAATTATCAGAAATATGACCCTAAACTTGCAGAAGAATTGAAATTTATTTTTAATCAAGAAAGTAGTCCTACATTAATTATTGGTTTACAAGAAGGATTGAAAAATCGTTTTTCTTTTGTTCCAGATGCCTTGGCCTTTTGGAGACAATATTTAGAGGATTATGAGGAATTTTACCTAGAGTATTGTAAAAATTCTTGGTACGGCTCAACTTTTATTTCCAGACCTTATATTGATTTTTTAGATAAATCAAAAGCTAAATCTCAATTTGAAAAGTTGAAAAAACTATGGGAAGGAAGAGATATCCTTATCGTAGAAGGCTATGCTTCTAGATCTGGGGTAGGAAATGATTTGTTTGATGGAGCTAAGAGCATTAAGCGAATTATTTGCCCGTCTCGACATGCCTATGATAAGAAAAATGAGATAATGGAAGCAATAATGAACCATGCTGATGGACGTTTAGTTTTGTTAATGCTAGGTCCTACAGCTAAGGTTTTAGCCTATGAACTTGCTATCAAGGGTATGCAGGCCATTGATATCGGACATGTAGATTCTGAGTATGAGTGGATGCAGATGGGGGCTGAAAATAAGGTTTTATTACACAACAAGCATACTGCAGAGTTTAATCTAGATACAGAAATAGAATTAGCAGATGATGAAGCATATTTGAGTCAAGTTGTTGTAGACTTGAGTGCAGAATAGTATTAATCATGGAATTTCGGAGGAGAAATGACATCAGATAGAATTGCAATCGTTTTGATTGCTGATCAAGCTTACACAGAACAATTGACTGTGACCATGAAATCTATCATGTATCATAATAAATCCGTTGATTTTTATATTATTAATCAAGGAATTATGACAGACTGGTTTAGAAAAGTTAGACGTGTCGCAAAAATTTTAGGAGGAGCTGTCTACAGTATTCCGTTTGATACGGAAAAAATATCTTGTAAATTGGGAATTCCAAACCACAGCAGTCTAATTGCTTATGTCAAATATTTTATAGCAGATTTAGTGGATAGAGAGAAGGTTCTTTATATTGATAGTGATACTGTCATAAATGGTGATTTAAAGTCTATTTTTTCAATAGAATTAAGTGGTTTTCCAGTTGCTGCTGTAAGAGATATAGATGGAAGTTATAATACTGGTGTTTTGCTTATAGATATTGCTAAATGGAGAGAATTAAGCATTTCGGAACAATGTCTAGAGATTTGTTCAAATAGGAAAAAAGAACAATTAGATCTAGAAGATTTTAAGAATTCTCAGTCGATTTTTAATCAGGTGTTTCAAGACAGTTGTTTGGAATTAGATAAAAGTTACAATGTTCAGGTGGGATATGATTTGATTGCTTTTTATAATAATTGGCAGGAACATTTTAATCTAGAATATAATCCGCTTGTTATTCATTATACAACGAATAGAAAGCCGTGGAATAGTTCTGTCTCCTATAGATTTCGTGAAAAATGGTGGGATTTCTATCATCTTGACTTTCAACAGTTGCTAGTCCATCATCTGGATAATTTTAGTTTTGTAAAGGACAAGAAACAAGGCCTTGATTTCTTTACTTTTACAACAACAGAGAGCTTTGAAGGCATTGAACATTTAGCAACAACATTTCCAGAACATCGCTTTCATATCGCGGCTTATACTGCTGTAGGTTCATATTTAAATTCATTGGGACAGTTTGATAATATTTATCTGCATCCAGAGTGTACCAATGCTACTTTGGAGAACTTATTCAAGGATGTAGATGCTTATTTGAATATTAATTATGGGGACGTAGATGAAACCATTTTAAGAAGCATGGAACAGCTCAAGAAACCCATTTTTTCATTTTATGCAACTCACAAGGGAAAGGTAGACCAGTATTTATTTCTAAGAAAAGAAATTGAGAAAATGGAAGATGCTATTCGCTTATTTTCTGAAATTGGGGCAGAGAGATTTAGTCAGGCTTTTAAACAGGAAGAATTGTTTGATATTACAGTCATGTCTATAGATGAGACCTTGGATGAGCTTATAGCAACAGATAAATCTTTGGTTCGATTTGGAGATGGTGAGTTTAGTCTGATAAACGGAAATAGTATCGCATATCAGGAGTATCAAGAAGACTTAGCTCAAGAAATGAGAGAAATTTTGATAAATGCAGATAAGGAAGATAATGTACTTGTGTGCTTACCAGAAATTTTTGAAATTTTTAAGGGAAATTTCCTCCAAAATAAAGATTCAGAAAATTTTTGGAAAAATGAGTTAGATTATCATGGAAGGTTTTTCAAAGAGATTTGCAAGGCAAAGAGATATGGATCAGCTTGGATCTCAAGGCCGTATATTAATAGCGAAGATAAAAGCAAGGGGGTTACTCATTTTGAAAAAATAAAAGAATTGTTTGTGGGCAAGGATATACTTATTGTAGAGGGGGCTACTACACGAGCAGGAGTTGGTAATGACTTGTTTAACAATGTTCGCTCTATAAAACGTATTATTTGCCCTTCTCACCATGCTTTTTCAAAGGTGGATGTTATTCAACAAGCCATTTTAGATCATGCGGAGGGACGACTAATTTTACTGATGCTTGGTCCAACAGCCAAAATATTGGCTTATCGGTTGTCTAGATTAGGGTATCGTGCCTTAGACCTTGGCCATATTGATTCTGAATATGAGTGGATGCAAATGGGAGCAGAGACAAAGGTACAGTTAAAACATAAGCATACAGCAGAATTTAATTTTGACCAAGGGATTGAATTTATAGAGGATGAAAACTATAACAATCAAATTGTTGCAGATTTGACTAAGTAGAGAGGTATAAATATATGGATGTTCCATTGATTTCGGTTATTATTCCTGTATATAATGTAGAGGAATACATTGAACATTGTATTAAAAATATTTTGTTACAGACATATACGAATATAGAGGTTATCATTGTCAACGATGGTAGTCTTGATGATAGTATCACTATTGCAAAGAAATTGACAGAAGATGACTCTCGTTTTATCTTTCTTGATAAGGAAAATGGTGGACAGTCGGATGCTCGAAATGCAGGATTAGATATTGCGACGGGTGATTATATCTTTTTCTGTGATCCAGATGACTTTATGTTTGAGAAGAGTATTGAAAATCTGTATTATGCAAGTCAACTAACTGAAGCAGATATTGTCGTAGGATCATTTTGTCGTTTTGAAGAAGGTATGTTTTATTTTTATCCAAAACCCAAAGAAGACGAATTACTGTTTCCGCTCAGTGCTAGAGATGCTATACAAGGTATGGATAGCATGGAGGATTATACCCTCCTTCGCTATTCTGCAGTTTGGGGGAAATTATTCAAAAAGCATTTATTTGATGAAATTCGCTTTCCTAAGGGGAAATATGCAGAAGACCAGTTTATTATGTGGAAACTCTATCTAGCAAGTGAAAAGATGACTCGGTATGATTCAGATATTTATGCCTACAGAATCAATTTTAAAGGACTGACTCAGAACTACAACTTATCTCATTTAGATTTTATAGAAGCGATTGAGGAGCGTATTGAAACCTTGATGGAGATGCCAGACCTAGATTATCCGATGGAACTAGTCTTTAATCAGTATAAGTTTGCTCTAAGAAGAAATTTATCCATGCTAGAGGGGACTGATTTTGTCAAAGAGGAAGCAACAGTGCGCGAAAAGTTGGAGCATGCTGAGAATGGGAATTACCTGTTTTTGAAAGATAAAAGTGAGTGAAATATGGAAAATAAATTAATCAGTATTATTGTGCCGGTTTACAATGTCGAAGAGTATCTCAAACAATGCTTGGATAGCATTCTAGAGCAAACTTTTAGCAATTATGAAGTTATCCTTGTAAATGATGGCTCGACAGATAGCTCAGGTCTAATTTGCCAAGAATACGCTGAAAAAGATGTACGTATTCGTTATTTTGAAAAAGAAAATGGCGGTATTTCGGATGCTCGAAATTATGGAATTGAACAAGCCAAAGGAGAATATCTTACTTTTGTTGATTCAGATGATTTTTTAGATGCATCACATTTGAATGTTCTTTATAATGCATTAGTAGACAATGATGTAGACATCTCTATCGTAAACTATGCTAATTACCAAACTTCTACTGCAACCTTCTATCTTCATACATTTGGAGAATATTATGAAAAAACCTATACTTCAGAAGAGTTGATTGATGATTTATCATTTCTTGAAAGAAATGATTTATCTTTTTCTACTCTCTGGGGCAGCCTATATAAGAAAAATGTATTTTCATTTTTACGTTTTCCTAAAGGTGTGATAGGTGAGGACGTTGCATTAATCTATAAAATGTATACTCAAGTAGATAAAATTGTATATGTTCATAAAGATACCTATATTTACAGAGAAAATGATTCTGGAATATCAAAGAGTAAAATATATCCCCTTGTCACAGCTCAGTTAAATCATATAGCAGAGCGCCTAGCTCTGTTAGCTATTATGGGATATGATGTGACGAAACATTTTAAACACTATAGAACATTCTTAGAAATTACTGAATACAATATGAGAATGGTATGGGGGATGGAAGATACAGAAACCTATCGTCATATTAAGGAAAACTTACAACTTATCTCTTCTAATAAGAGTTAAGGAAGCAAAGGAAATAGAATGCTAGAAACAATCAGTATCATTATTCCCATCTATAATGTGGAGTCCTATCTCAGAAAATGCTTAGATAGTATAATTGAACAATCTTTTCCTTATTTTGAATTGCTTTTAATAAATGATGGCTCTACTGACGCTTCAGCTCAGATTTGTCAAGAGTATGTGGAAAAAGATGACAGAATCCGTTATTTTGAAAAAGAAAACGGTGGAGTTTCTTCAGCTCGTAATTTTGGAATCAAACATTCGAGGGGTGAGTACATTACATTTATTGATTCGGATGATTGGGTTGAACCAAATTATTTAGAGATTTTATACAAGGAAATGAAAGAGCAAGATGCGGATATTGTAGTTGCAAATTATTGTACTTTCCGTGAAAATGACGCAATGTTTTTATTTCATGTTGCTGAAACAAATGAAGCTCTTGTATTTCAACCTGATGATGCTTTTTTTAACTATATGTTTTCAACCTTTGGTACAGATATTTCGTGGGGAAGTGCTTGCAGTAAATTATTTAAAAAATCCCTATTTGCCCGCCTTTATTTTTCAGAAGATATATCTTGGGCAGAAGATTTTGATTTAATGTATAAATTGTTTTTGATTTCTGAACGTATTATCTATCTTCATAAAGCTCCATATTGTTATCGTGACCGTGGAGACAGTGCTTCTAAATCACCAGGGGAAGAACCTATTCGTCAAAGCTTGAAAGTTTCAGAAAATCGTTTACTAAATCTTGCTTTGGTAGGAATTGATTTAACGGAAGCTAGAAAGCATCACATTGGGTTATTACAGTGGATGAAGTATAATATGGGAACAGTATGGGATATGTCTGATACGGTCACCTTTAAAAAAATAGAGCAGCAATTATGGCTACTAGATTTAAAAAATAGAGGTAAGAGTACCTAGACAGTCTTTATAGTTTTATATAGAAATAGTAAGGAAAGTGAGAAATATATTGAAAACAGAAACAATATCAATCATTGTACCCATTTATAATGCAGAGAATTATCTGAAATCGTGTTTGGATAGTGTGCTGTCACAAACCTTTAAGGATTTTGAAGTTTTAATGGTCAATGATGGCTCTATAGATAATTCAGCAACCATCTGTCAAGATTACGCAGAACGTGACAGCCGTTTCCGATATTTTGAAAAGGTAAATGGAGGCTTATCTGATGCTCGAAACTATGGACTAGATAGGGCAAAGGGAGCTTATATCACCTTTCTAGATGCAGATGATTTTCTTTTTGAAAACTACCTAGAAAAATTATATCAAGCGAGTCGTCTAAGTGATTCTGATATACTAATTGGAGGTTATTGCCGATTTGATGGCTCTGATTTCTATTTTTATAATGATCATTTTAAGAGTGAATCCTTAATTTCTTTCACATCAGCGCAAGCAATTCAAGTATTAGATTCTATGCTGGATGTTCCATTTTTAACTTTTTCTACTGCTTGGGGGAAACTGTTTAAACGAGGTTTGTTCGATGAGCTCCGTTTTCCTTATGGGAAATATGCTGAGGATCAATTTTTAATTTGGAAACTCTATATGAAAGCTGACAAGATTCATGTTTTTAACAATGCGTCTTATGTTTATCGTATGAATCCTTCAGGCTTGTCCAGTATTTTTTCTCTCAAGCATTTAGATTATATTGATGCGCTTGAAGAACGGATAAGAGCTACAAAGGATTTAGAAGGGATCAATATTCAACATTCTTTTAACATGTATGACTATGTCTTACAGAGAATGTTGGGACAGCTGGAAGAACATCAATTTTTAGAGGAAGCAGATAAAGTACGTGAAAAGTTAGAGTTGGCAAAACAAAAAGAGTATCCCTTTTTACTAGAGCAGAAAAATGATTTAATCAGTATTATCGTTCCCATCTATAATGTTGAAAAGTATCTTCGAATGTGTTTAGATAGTATTGAAAATCAAACCTATTCAAATATCGAAGTTCTATTAATAAATGATGGTTCACCAGATTCATCTGGAGAAATCTGTCAAGAATATGTTGCTAGAGATAGCAGATTTCACTATTTTGAAAAGGAAAACGGAGGCTTATCTGATGCACGAAATTATGGTATTGAAAGATCAAATGGAAAGTATCTAACCTTTGTAGATTCGGATGATTGGTTAAGTTTAACTTATGTGGAAGATTTACATCAAGCAGCTATTAGAAATAGTGCAGATACTGTTGTGGCACACTTTACAATCTATAATGAGAGTGATAGATTGTATCATGTGCATATTTGGGATGAGTACTATGAGAGAACATATACGGGAGAAGAACTTGTATTAAATCTCCCATCATTAGAATTAGATGGTTATCTATATGCAACCAGTTGGGGAAAATTATTCCACAAGAAATTGTTTACCAATATTCGATTTCCTAAAGGAAAGGTGATAGAAGATTCGAGAACAAATTATAAATTATTTTTTAAATCAGAAAAAATTGTTTATATTCATAAGGAAATTTATTCTCATAGAGAAGGAATAGATAGTATTTGCAGTAACATTAATGAGAAATTTTTAACCGATGTTTTAGAATGCTTGTTAGAAAGATTAGCAATTTATACTATAAAGGGTTGGAATTATGATGATGAAAAGGAAAATGTTTTGGGATGCTTGAGATGGAGATATCAACAAGCAAAAGAAAATGGATTGCAGGATACTGAAATTTTCAGGAGATATACAGAAATATTACATCTTATAGATAATAATTAAAGATCAAGCACGTTCGATGAACTAATAGTAAATAAAAAATAATCTATTTTATTCACTAACGTAGTATTCTTTTAATAGTAGCCTAGGGGATTTATAAGCAGATTTTTTCTGCTTTTTTTGTTATAATAGCAATAGTATTTCTGTAAAAATATATTCTTTATTACACTATTAGAACAGAGTTCTTCATCAATTTGAAAATATTTTCTATGTAAAAGATGCATGGCTTTTTTGATCAGTATAAACTGCTATTTTTTAATATCGAAATAAACAAGATAAAAATATTACATAGCATTTTTAAGAGTTTTAGGATAGTTTAAACTGAATTTTACAAAAACAAAAAATTAGGAGATTGAGGGGATAAATCTTGAAAAACTTTTTTTCGTCTGTTGTATTAAAAAAAGGATTTATGACATTGTTTTTTATTTTTATATATGTTTTAGGAAGTAGACTGACATTACCTTTTGTTGACCTGAATAGTAAAGATTTTTTAGGAGGTTCAACAGCCTATCTAGCCTTCTCAGCTGCCCTAACAGGTGGGAATCTTAGAAGTCTTTCACTCTTTTCTGTTGGTTTATCTCCGTGGATGTCTACAATGATTTTGTGGCAGATGCTTTCGTTATCGAAAAAATTAGGATTATCTACTGGTTCTATAGAAATACAGAATAGAAGACAGATGTATTTAACTTTATTTATAGCTATGATTCAGGCATTAGCTATCACACTAAGTTTACCAGTTCAATCAAATTTGCCGAAGATTCTGATTCTTGTGATGGATACACTGCTCTTAGTGGCTGGGTCTTTTTTCTTAATATGGTTATCTGATATTAATGCGACAGTAGGAATTGGCGGTTCTATGCTTATTTTGTTGACTGGTATAGTATTAAATATACCTCAAGATATACTCGAAACATTCCATACAATGCACATATCTATGTATATTATAGTTGCTGTTTTACTTATGGGATTAGTTTTTACCTACTTGATAGCTATTCTATATAGAGCACGTTATCGTATAGCAGTTAATAAGATTGGATTACATAGTCTCTTTAAACGCTATTCTTTTTTAGAGATTATGCTAAATCCTGCTGGCGGGATGCCTTATATGTATGTCATGACATTTTTAAGTTTTCCAACTTACATACTTTTATTATTACAAAGTCTCTTTCCGAATAATTCAGTTAATTCTACCCTTTTGTCTCAGTATACAATTGGAAAGCCACTCTGGATTTACATGTATATAGTAATTCTTTTTGTTTTTAGTATTATTTTTGCTTTTGTTACTATGAATGGTGAAGAGATTGCAAATCGTATGAAAAAATCTGGTGAATACATTTATGGAATTTATCCAGGTGAGGACACTAGTCGGTTTATTAATGGATTGGTCCTTCGTTTTTCAGTAATTGGAGGTCTCTTTAATGTAATCATGGCAGGTGGCCCCATGCTTTTTGTTTTATTTGATGAAAAGTTATTAAGGATTGCAATGATTCCAGGCTTATTTATGATGTTTGGAGGCATGATTTTTACGATTAGAGACGAAGTCAAGGCTTTAAGGTTAAATGAAACCTATAGACCTTTAATTTAGGAGATTAGCATGTATTATTTTATTCCAGCTTGGTATGGGGCAGAACGGAAATGGCATGTGGATCTTATTCCATGGTATTTTTCTCATTTTCGTTTTGAATTTGATGATAGCTTTAGTCAGATTCGGATTTTTCAAAGACAAGGCATGGACTCTCGTCTATTAGTACTAGCTTACCAGCCTCACCTACGTTATTTTTTACATAGACATGGTGTATTGGAAACAGATACTTATTCTGTTTTTGATGTTATGCAAGATTTTCACAATCTCCATACCCAAGTTTTAACCATTAGAGATATTGAGTGGGATAATGACTGTGAATTTATTTATAGTCCCTTTACGATTATTGTTCAAAAAAATGGGAAGAAATTTGCTAAGGTTGAACATGGGGTTGAAGGATTCATCAGTGATATACAGTATTTTGAACCGAATGGTCAAGTAGATATGCACTATATCATGGATGATCGAGGATTTGTATCGAGTGTTATCTTTTTTGAAGATGGGCAAGCTACCTATCAAGAATATCTGAATCCTAAGGGAGTTTGGCAATTTAGAGAGCGTTTAAAAGAAGGAGGAAGAATAGAAGTCAATCCAATTTTTGGCTATCGCTTTAAAGCGCTTATCTATCAAAACATGGGAGACTTGGTGGCAGAATTTTTTGAGAATTATCTGCAAAAGCATGTAAAGAACGAAGATATTTTTATGATTCCTTCTCATTCTCACCATGACCAGTTCGTGTTAGACCGTTTACCTAGTGCCAATCCTAAACTATTGAGTCTGTTCATTGGGCGTAATCCTCAAGATACCTTTAGAGATTTAGATTTAACTTTTGAAAAATCGGATTTGATTTTAGTGGATAGAGATGATAGTTTACGATTGTTACAGGATTTGTACCCTGAACGAATGTATCAATTTCGCCATTTATCATCTTTTGATACTCGTTTACGATTGGGACGAAGTCAAACTAAGAAAGAATCCATCATTTTTTATCAACTGGATTTTGAGCAGGGACTTGATAGCCAATCTCTGTTTCAAGTTTTATCATTTGTCGCTGAAAATAAGGATACTGAGGTGATTTTTGGGGCATTTGCTGCTAGACAAGATCAAATGGATGAGGTAGAAGCAATTGTTGAAGCTATAATTCAAGAAAATTTTCTAGTTGAAACTTTGAAAAAAGACTTGGACTATGGTGATGCAGAAAATCATTTAGATGAAAATCAACACCAGAACTTACGATTTCAGTTTGTTAACTTGAATGATGAATTGGAATTGATTAAAACACTAGAATTTGTCCGTTTGATTGTGGATTTTAACAACTATCCCCACATCTATACCCAGATTGCTGGAATTAGTGCGGGGATTCCTCAAATCAACCTAGTTGAAACTGTCTATGTTGAACATTTGAAAAATGGTTATTTACTGGCAGATGTGGCAGAGTTTTCTAAGGCTGCTCATTATTACACAGATAGGTTGAAAGAGTGGAATGAGTCCTTGATTTATTCGATTGAGAAAATTAAGGAATATACTGGTCAGCGATTTCTTGAAAAACTAGAGAAATGGATAGAGGAGGTTCAGAATGTCAAAGGAACTTAATATTTTACAGATAGGGCTTACCAATTGGGAAAATCACTATGACATACCTGAAAACATGAACTGGCACCATTTTTATCCCAATTCGACAATAGCTCTTCGCAAAATGACAGAGAAAAAAGGTTTTAGCCGTTTTCATGCAGTATTGGTGAAAGATCCTCAGTATGTCAAAGACTTATTTTCCTTTGTAAAATATTTCGAACCTTACACTTTGTTTTATGATCAGGAACTCAAAACAGATGATGAAGGAGTTGCATTCTTTCTCAAAAAACGATGCGCTCAGGCAGTTGATTTTTCAAGACCTCAACAATTAATAAATGATTTATCTACTACTCTATTTGGTGGTGGTTACGGTGATAAATTATTTCCGTCAACAATTAAGATTCATAAGCATTTTCAAGGTTCTGTTTCTTATCAAGGACTTGAATGTGTGACTATAGAGGGTGATTTTGGCGAGGAATTTCATCAACTAGCATACTGGACTCATAATTTTATGGTTTATAAAAATTTGCCGATAGAATTGTGGTTAGAATATGAGAAACAGGGAAAATGTGAATTTCGATTTATATTGCGAAAGATATTTGATGGGGATATCGACAATTTCTTTGAAGAAGAGATTTATTCAGAAGATGATTTAGAAAAAGCCATTGTTATAGATAGTAAAAATAGAAATTTTTTGATATTTTTATCTGTTGAAGCAAGAGGTCGTGGAACTATCAAACTAGGTAATCTTCACCAACGTTGGAGTCGAAAACAATTTGGTAAGTTTGTGCTTGGTGGGAATATCCTACATGATTCCAAACGTGATGAAATAAACTATTTCTTCCATCCAGGTGATTTTAAGCCTCCTTTAGCTGTCTATTTTTCAGGTTATCGACCTGCAGAAGGATTTGAGGGTTACTATATGATGAAAACTCTAGGGTGTCCCTTCATTTTATTTTCTGATCCACGTTTAGAGGGGGGAGCTTTTTATCTAGGAACGGATGAGCTAGAGGGAAAAATCAAAGAGACGATTGCTCATTATCTTGATTATTTAGGTTTTGATCGCAAGGATTTGATTTTATCAGGCCTTTCTATGGGAACTTTTCCAGCTCTTTATTATGGTGCTTTTTTTGAACCTCATGCTATCATAGTGGGTAAGCCCTTGGCAAACTTAGGAACCATAGCTAGCCGCGGACGTTTGGACGCACCGGGTGTCTCTAACTTGGCTTTTGACTGTTTAATTCATCATACAGGTGGAACAAGTTCGCAAGATATGACGGAGCTGGATCAACGTTTTTGGAAAATCTTTAAACAAGCAAATTTTTCAAAGACAACCTTTGGTTTGTCCTACATGAAGGATGAAGAAATGGATCCTCAGGCTTATGAGAATCTAGTTACTTATTTATGTAATACAGGTGCGAAGATTTTGTCTAAAGGAACTGCTGGACGACACAATGATGATACAGATACCAATATTGCTTGGTTTCTTCACTTTTATCGAATGGTACTATCAAGTGGTTTTGGAAGGGAGAAAGAATGATTATCACACAGAGACAGTCTGTTCATTGGGGAGAAGTTGGTGGGACTTATATGTACGGATCAACTGTATCTTATTACCCTGACAAAAGTATTCGGCTGTATAATCCTCTATTGCCATCTGGTGAGATTCTTAAGACTTGGTTTTCTAGTGTTAATTACCAGGCCACACGGACTCAGCCTCAGCTTCCCTTATTAAAAAGAAATCAGGAGTATCAACTATCACTGGTTTTTGATTGTCAGCCTGAAAATGGGGTTTATACCAAGATAACTTTTTTTGACCGCTATGGTGATATTTTAGAAGAAAAGGTAGAAAAAGTGAAAGATTTCATATTTACTTATCCAGAAGATAGTTATACTTATCAAGTTTCTCTTTTAAGTGCTGGATTTGAGTCCTTAACTTTTTATCATTTTTCTATCAAGGAGATCAGAAGTGTTTAGACGTTTAGGTCAAGATTTCCAGCTTAGGAAAGTGAAAAAGATTTTAAAGCAGATCAATGCGCTTAAAGGTAAGATGTCCTCTCTTTCGGATCAAGAATTAGTGGCTAAAACAGTGGAGTTTCGTCAGCGTCTTTCAAAGGGAGAAAGTCTAGATAACCTTTTAGTAGAAGCTTTTGCTGTTGTGCGTGAAGCAGACAAGCGGATTTTAGGGATGTTTCCCTATGATGTTCAAGTCATGGGGGCTATTGTCATGCACTATGGAAAAGTTGCTGAGATGAATACGGGGGAAGGTAAGACTTTGACAGCAACCATGCCGGTTTATTTGAACGCTCTTTCGGGAGAAGGAGTGATGGTTGTGACGCCTAATGTGTATTTATCAAAGCGTGATGCCGAGGAAATGGGCCAAGTTTATCGTTTCCTAGGATTGACCATTGGGGTACCATTTACGGATAATCCAAAGAAAGAAATGAAAGCTAAAGAAAAGAAGCTTATCTATGCTTCGGATATCATTTACACAACCAATAGTAATCTAGGTTTTGATTACTTAAATGATAATCTTGCCTCGAATGAAGAAGGTAAGTTTTTACGACCGTTTAACTATGTGATTATTGATGAAATTGATGACATCTTGCTTGATAGTGCACAAACTCCTCTGATTATTGCAGGTTCTCCTCGTGTTCAGTCTAATTACTATGCTATTATTGATACGCTGGTAACAACGTTGGTCGAAGGAGAGGATTATATCTTTAAAGAGGAGAAAGAGGAGGTTTGGCTGACTACTAAGGGTGCTAAGTCTGCTGAGAATTTCCTAGGGATTGATAATTTATACAAGGAAGAACATGCGTCCTTTGCTCGTCACTTAGTCTATGCGATTCGAGCTCATAAACTCTTTACCAAAGATAAGGACTATATCATTCGTGAAAATGAGATGGTATTGGTGGATAAGGGGACTGGTCGTTTAATGGAGATGACCAAACTGCAGGGAGGACTCCATCAGGCCATTGAAGCCAAGGAACATGTGAAGTTGTCTCCTGAAACGAGAGCCATGGCTTCCATTACCTATCAGAGTCTCTTTAAGATGTTTAAAAAAGTATCTGGGATGACGGGGACAGGAAAGGTAGCAGAAAAAGAATTTCTTGAGACTTATAATATGGCTGTTATTCGGATCCCAACCAATCGTCCTAAGCAACGGATTGATTATCCCGATAATCTCTATGTGACTTTACCAGAGAAAGTCTATGCGTCTTTAGAGTATATCAAAGATTATCATGCTAAAGGAAATCCGTTATTGGTTTTTGTAGGTTCAGTGGAGATGTCCCAGCTTTATTCATCTCTCTTGCTTCGTGAAGGGATTGCCCATAATGTTTTAAATGCCAATAATGCTGCGCGTGAGGCTCAAATCATCGCGGAATCAGGTCAGATGGGAGCAGTAACAGTTGCAACATCTATGGCCGGACGCGGTACAGATATTAAACTTGGTAAGGGAGTTGCAGAACTTGGTGGCTTGATTGTCATTGGAACAGAGCGAATGGAAAGTCAGCGGATTGACCTTCAAATCCGTGGACGTTCTGGTCGTCAGGGAGATCCAGGTATGAGTAAGTTTTTTGTATCTCTGGAAGACGACGTTATTAAGAAATTTGGTCCACCTTGGGTTCACAAGAAGTATAAAGATTATCACGTTCAAGATATGACGCAACCAGAAATTCTCAAAGGTCGTAAGTATCGTAATCTGGTTGAAAGGGCGCAACACGCTAGTGACAGCGCTGGTCGAACTGCCCGTCGTCAGACCTTAGAGTATGCTGAGAGCATGAATATCCAACGTGATATGGTTTACAAGGAACGCAATCGTCTAATTGATGGTTCTCGTGACTTAGAAGATGTAGTTGTGGATATCATTGAGAGATATACTGATGAGGTAGCGTCTGAACACTATGCCAGTCGTGAATTGTTATTTCACTTTATTGTTACCAATATCAGTTTCCATGTAAAGGAGATTCCAGATAATCTAAACCTATCTAATCAGAAACAAGTCCGCTCTTTTATTCGACAAGTTGTGAATAGAGAACTCTCTGAAAAGAAGGAATTACTGGAGAAACACGACTTGTATGAACAGTATTTACGACTCTCTCTACTTAAGGCTATCGATGATAACTGGGTGGAGCAAGTAGACTATCTACAACAATTATCTATGGCTATCGGTGGCCAATCTGCTGCACAGAAAAATCCAATTGTAGAATATTATCAAGAAGCCTATGCAGGCTTTGAAGCGATGAAAGAGCAAATTCGTGCTGATATGGTACGAAATCTCCTGATGGGGCTGGTTGAGGTCACTCCAAAAGGTGAAATCGTGACCCATTTTCCATAAGAGGAGAAAATATGACAATTTACAATATAAATTTAGGAATTGGTTGGGCCAGTAGCGGTGTAGAATATGCTCAGGCCTATCGTGCCGGTATTTTTCGAAGTTTGAATTTACCCTCTAAATTTATCTTTACAGATATGATTTTAGCCGATAATATTCAGCATCTGACAGACAATATTGGTCTTGATGATGAGCAAGTTATCTGGCTTTATAATCATTTCACAGATATCAAGATTGCGCCGACTAGCATGACAGTGGATGTTGTCTTGGCTTACTTTGGTGGTGAAGAAAGTCACAGAGAAAAAAATGGCAAGATTTTGCGTATCTTCTTTTCTGACCAAGATAAGTTTGTCACCTGTTATTTGGTTGATGAGGACAAGGACTTGGTTCAACATGCTGAGTATGTTTTTAAAGGAAACCTGATTCGTAAGGATTACTTTTCTTATACGCGTTATTGTAGCGAGTATTTTGCCCCTAAGGACAATGTTGCAGTCTTATACCAAAGAACTTTCTACAATGAAGACGGGACTCCGGCCTATGATATCTTGATGAATCAAGGTAAGGAAGAGGTTTACCGTTTCAAGGATAAGATTTTCTATGGGAAGCCAGCTTTCATGCGTGCTTTTATGAAATCCTTGAATTTGAACAAGTCTGATTTGGTCATTCTTGATAGAGAGACAGGCATTGGACAGGTTGTTTTTGAGGAAGCACAAGCGGCTCATCTGGCGGTAGTTGTCCACGCGGAGCATTATAGTGAAAATGCTACAAACGAGGACTATATCCTTTGGAATAACTACTATGATTACCAGTTTACCAATGCAGATAAGGTTGATTTCTTTATCGTATCCACTGATAGACAAAATGAAGTGTTGCAAGAGCAATTTGCCAAATATACTCAGCATCGTCCAAAGATTGTTACTATTCCTGTAGGAAGTATTAATTCCTTGACGGAGTCAAGTCAGGGACGTAAGCCCTTTTCTTTAATTACCGCTTCGCGTCTGGCCAAAGAAAAACATATCGACTGGTTGGTCAAGGCGGTCATTGAGGCTCGTAAGGAAATACCTGAACTAACCTTTGATATTTATGGTAGTGGTGGAGAAGATTCTCTGCTCAGAGAAATTATTGCAAATCATCAGGCTGAGGACTATATCCAGCTCAAGGGACATGCGGAACTTTCGCAGATTTATAACCAGTATGAGGTCTACTTGACTGCTTCAACCAGTGAAGGTTTTGGATTAACTCTGATGGAAGCGATTGGTTCGGGTCTCCCTCTCATCGGTTTTGATGTGCCTTATGGTAATCAGACTTTTATAGAGGATGGGCAAAATGGTTATCTGATTCCAAGTTCATCTGACCATGTGGAGGACCAAATCAGGCAAGCTTTTGCAGCTAAGATTTGCCAACTGTATCAAGAAAATCGTTTGGAAGCTATGCGTGCCCATTCTTATCAAATTGCAGAAGGCTTCTTAACCGAAGAAATTTTAGAAAAGTGGAAGAAAACAGTAGAGGAGGTGCTCCATGATTGAACTTTATGATCGTTATAGTCAGGAAAGTCGAGATTTACATGAAAGTCTAGTAGCTACTGGTCTTTCTCAACTTGGAGTGGTCATCGATGCAGATGGTTTTCTGCCTGATGGTCTGGTTTCTCCTTTTACCTATTATCTAGGTTACGAGGATGGAAAACCTCTCTATTTTAACCAAGTCCCTGTTCCAGCTTTTTGGGAAATTTCAGGAAATAATCAGTCTGCTCATATTGAAGATATGACACAGGAGAGGGCCGTCATTCATTATGCTGATGGAATGCAGGCTCGCTTGGTTAAACAGGTAGATTGGAAAGATTTAGAAGGTAAAGTACGCCAGGTTGATTATTACAATCGCTATGGTGCTTGCTTTGCTACAACGACCTACAGTGCAGATAGTGAGCGGATTATGACGGTTTACCAAGATGTCAATGGTCAACAAGTTTTACTTGAAAACCATGTGACGGGTGATATCTTATTGACTTTGCCTGGTCAGTCCATGCGTTACTTTGCAAATAAGGTTGAATTTATCACCTTCTTTTTGCAAGATTTGGAAATAGATACAAGTCAGCTTATCTTTAATACTCTAGCGACTCCTTTCTTGGTTTCCTTCCATCATCCAGATAAATCTGGCTCAGATGTTTTGGTTTGGCAGGAACCTCTCTATGATGACATTCCAGGCAATATGCAGTTGATTTTGGAAAGCGCTGATGTGCGTACTAAGAAAATCATCATTCCCAATAAGGCAACTTATGAGCGCGCTTTAGAATTGACTGACGAGAAATACCATGATCAGTTTGTACACTTGGGTTATCATTACCAGTTTAAACGTGATAATTTCTTAAGACGAGATGCCTTAATCTTGACCAATTCCGATCAGATTGAGCAAGTAGAAGCAATCGTAGAAGCCTTGCCTGATGTCACTTTCCGCATCGCGGCGGTGACAGAGATGTCTTCTAAGTTATTAGATATGCTTCGTTATCCTAATGTGGTCCTTTACCAGAACGCTAGTCCACAGAAGATTCAGGAGCTCTATCAACTGTCGGATATTTATTTGGATATCAATCACAGCAATGAGTTGTTGCAGGCAGTGCGTCAGGCCTTTGAATACAATCTCTTGATTCTTGGATTTTATCAGACAGTACACAATAGACTTTATATCGCTCCGGATCATCTATTTGAAAGTAGTGAAGTTGCTCCTTTGGTTGAGACAATTAAGTTGGCTCTTTCAGATGTTGATCAAATGCGTCAGGCACTTGGAAAGCAAGGCCAACATGCCAACTATGTTGATTTGGTACGATATCAGGAAACCATGCAAACTGTTTTAGGAGGTTAACATGTCAGATGAAGATTTATTTTACAAAGACGTTGAAGGTCGCATGGAAGAGTTGAAGCAAAGACCGATTAAGAAGGAAAAAGAAACCCGAGGGGAAAAGATTAGTAAAACTTTTTCACTCTTACTGGGCTTGATGATTCTGATTGGTTTGCTCTTTACTTTGCTGGGGATTTTGAGGTAGGCCTATGACTGATATTCTGATTGTTTTAGCTATTGTCCTCTCTCTTGCTTTGATTGTATTGGTAACCATACAACCCCGTGAAAATCAACTATTTTCTATGGATGCGACTAGTAATATTGGGAAACCAAGTTACTGGCAGAGCAACACCTTGGTAAAGGTGCTCACTTTATTGGTGAGTTTGGCCTTATTCGTTTTACTATTAACCTTTATGGTGATAACTTATAAATAAAAGAAAACTTCAGATATTCACCTTTTGTGATTGGTCTGAAGTTTTCTTTTTTACTGTCCATATTTTTGGTAAAAGTCAACTTTTACTTGGATGAAGGTTTTGGCTTCACGTAGGAGTTGAAGAAGTGTGGCGCGGGTTTCAAATTCTTCTCTTGTCTTGGGTAGACTGCGGTTGCGAAAGACTTCTAGATAGCGTTCAATTTCATCTAGTAAATCAGAAGCAGGATTGGTCTGGCTCAGTTGACCTGCAATTTTTGAAAAGAGTTGGGACAAAATCAGGCTCTCACTGGCAGCTAGGTGACAGGTGTTGATTTGCTGGGCCATGTTTCGCAGGATACGACTTTGTCGCTGTCTCATCTCAAAGTAGTGAATATGGTAATCAGTCTGGTGAAAGAGGTGGTCTGAGTGATCCAAATAGACCAGTCTGAGGGCGTCTTCCAAAAGGGTGTCCAATTCTTCAACCAACTGTGCTCGGTTGCGTCCATCTCCTCTTGATAAATAATATTTGAAGCGCTGGAGAATGTCTTTCAACTTTTCTTCCACCAGCAAGTGGTAGTGCTGGATTTCTTCTTCTCGGGAAGGCATGTATAGATTGACAAGCAGGGCAAATCCTGTACCGATAGCAAAGAGAAGGAATTCATTGACTAGAAGGTCTAGAGAGGTTGATTCTTGCACCAAGAGGTGGCTAACCAAAACGCTACTTGGTGTGATGCCAATTTCCCAGCCCATCTTGTAAGCTAGAGGAACGTATAGGGCCAAATAGAGGCCAAGGCTCCAGATATGAAATCCGCTCAAGTGAAAGACCAAAACCCCAATAGCCAGAGCTAGAAGCATAGAAAAAAGACGATTGCGGGCCAATTTTAAAGTGCTTCTACGAGTATCAGATAGGCTTAAGAGAGCGATAATTCCGGCTGAAACTGCAGAAGAAAGATTGAGAAAATAAGCAAGAAGACAGGCAAGACAGGTGGCTAAGATGAGCTTGGTCGTACGTTGGCTAATAGACATAAGAATTTCCTAATAAGTTAGAATAAAAGCGTAAAAGACAAGACCTGAGAGGCTTGCCTTTATGAATTATTTTTTACGGGCTGCTGCGTATTCGGCAACGGCAGTAAAGAGGACGTCTGTAGAAGAGTTGAGGGCTGTTTCACATGAGTCTTGGATGACCCCAATCACAAAGCCAACCCCAACAACTTGCATGGCAATATCGTTAGAAATACCGAAAAGGCTACAAGCAACTGGGATAAGAAGAAGGGAACCTCCCGCAATACCAGAAGCACCACAGGCTGAGATTGCTGCTACTACACTGAGGACAAAGGCTGTGGCAAAGTCAACAGGGATTCCCAAAGTATTTACTGCAGCAAGGGTTAGAACGTTAATAGTAATCGCTGCCCCGGCCATGTTGATAGTAGAACCAAGTGGGATAGAAACAGAATAGGTATCTGGATCCAGTCCAAGGTCGTGACAAAGTTTCATGTTGACAGGGATGTTAGCCGCAGAACTACGAGTGAAGAAGGCTGTCACACCGCTGACACGCAAACATTTCCAAACGAGGGGATAAGGATTTCTCTTCATAAAGAGAAAGGCAATCAATGGATTGACTACTAAGGCCACAAAGAACATAGTTGTCACCAAGAGGGCAAGCAAGATTCCGTAGTTGGCTAGGCTTCCGATTCCCTTATCAGAGATAGTTTTGAAGACAAGACCAAGGATTCCAAATGGAGCTAGGTTGATGATCCATTCGACAATCTTAGAAGTCACATCAGCCATGGTTTTTAGCAATTCTTTACTATTTTTGCTGGCTTCTCTCATAGCAATCCCGAAAACAACTGCCCAGGATAGGATACCGATGTAGTTGGCTGTGACAAGGGCATTGACTGGGTTGTCAACCAGTTTGAGCAAGAGGTTGCTGAGGACCTGTCCAATCCCATCTGGTGGTGCGATTTCTGTATTAGCACTATTTAGGGTAATTTCAACTGGTACGATGAAACTTGCTAGTACAGCGATAAGGGCAGCAGCAAAGGTTCCCACCAAGTAAAGGAAGATAACTGTTTTCATATTGCTATCTTGTCCCTTTTGATGTTGGGAAAGGGCGTTAGCAACGAGGGCAAATACCAGAATTGGTGCGATGGCTTTAAGGCCACCAACAAAGAGATCTCCAAGTAAACCAATTCCTGAAATGTTAGGAAGTGTCAGCCCTAGGGTTCCTCCAATAAGCATACCAATCAAAATCCGTTTGATCAGGCTTGCCTTATTCCAAGCATGAATGAATTTTTTCATAACAATCTCCTTTGTTGTGTAATGTTTATGATTATAGTATAAATATGAACTAAAATCAAGAATTTTCTGTCTATTTTGGCTATTATTTTTGAATATTTATGGAGATTCATCATTTGTGAAAGTATGGTATAATAAATGAAAGGAGTTTTCTATGAAAGAATTTATTCAAACCTATCTCAATAAGCTTGATATAACAACGATTATTGAAAATATCTTAACCAAGTTAATTTCTCTGTTATTATTATTTTTACTCTTTTATATAGCTAAGAAATTGCTCCATACCATGGTGCAGAGAATTGTCAAACCTTCTCTAAAAATGTCTCGTCATGATGTCGGGCGTCAGAAAACCATCTCACGTTTATTAGAGAATGTGTTTAATTATACCCTTTATTTCTTTTTACTTTACTGCATTTTGTCGATTTTAGGTTTGCCAGTTTCTAGTTTGCTGGCAGGGGCTGGGATTGCTGGGGTGGCTATTGGAATGGGAGCCCAAGGCTTTCTATCTGATGTCATCAATGGCTTTTTCATCCTCTTTGAACGTCAACTGGATGTGGGAGATGAGGTCGTTTTGACAAATGGTCCTATTACCGTATCGGGCAAGGTTGTCAGTGTCGGCATTCGAACAACGCAACTCAGAGGAGAAGATCAGGTTCTGCACTTCGTTCCCAATCGGAATATCACCGTCGTCAGCAATTTCTCACGCACAGACTAGACCTGTTATTTTAAGTAATTTGTGGTACAATAGAAAGAGTTTAATAAAGGAGAAAAGATGGTTTTAGAAAAGCAGTTGGGCAATGGTTGTACCTGGATAGACCTTGATGTGGATAAGATTAAAAATATGGAAGATCTTTCTGACATCTATGGATTGGACAAGGAAACCATTGAGTATGCTCTGGATAGAAATGAACGAGCTCATATGGATTATAACCGTGAAACGGAGACGGCAACCTTTATTTATAATGTTCTTGATTTAGAAAAAGACAAAGAATATTATGAAGCGATTCCCATGACCTTTATCGTCGAAAGACAACGAATGATTACCATCAGCAACCATAAGAATG
>CAUQXM010000022.1:0-24095 GCA_963522215.1 uncultured Streptococcus sp.
TGACGTAGATAGCTCCGTTTTGGACGTCTTCACGGGCTTGGCGTTTTGAGTTAACTACACCAGATGAGACGAGCAGTTCCACAATATTGTGGTTTTCGTCTGCTTGTACTTGGTAGTTTGGTACACCACGAAGTCCTTGTTTGAGCTCTTTAACAGAAAGATTCTTGATGTTTCCTGCAAAGAGTTGCTCAGTGATGTTGAGGGCTTCTTTGTAGGCTTCTTCGCCGTGAACGAGTGTAACGACTTCACGAGCCAAGACTTTTTGTGCCAAGCGTTCGTGTGGAGCTGCTTCAAATTGTTTACGGATTTCTTCAATCTCATCAAGTGACAAGAAAGTAAAGATCTTCAAGAAGCGAACAGCGTCTGCGTCCATAACGTTCATCCAGAATTGGTACATTTCGTATGGAGAAGTCTTTTCAGGATTGAGCCAGACTGCGTTTCCTTCTGATTTACCAAATTTCTTACCAGTTGCATCTGTGATCAATGGAACAGTGATAACGTGGCCAGTCTTGTCAGCCTTACGACGAAGCAATTCAGTACCAGCTGTCATATTTCCCCACTGGTCAGAACCACCGATTTGAAGAGTTACGTTGTGGTCTTGGTTAAGAACGAAGAAGTCGTACCCTTGCATGATTTGGTAAGCGAACTCAGTGTAAGAAATCCCAGTTTCAATCCGTTTTTTCACAGACTCTTTACTCATCATGTAGTTGACAGTAAAGTATTTTCCGATATCACGGAGGAAGTCAATGAAGCTGATGCTGCCAAACCAGTCGTAGTTGTTGACCATGACAGCTTTATTTTCGCCATTTTCAAAGTCAAGAAAACGAGAAAGTTGTCCTTGGATAGACTTGACCCAGCCATCTACTGTGTCTTTTGTTTGGAGACTACGTTCAGCATCTTTGAAGGACGGATCTCCGATGAGACCTGTAGCACCGCCAACGAGCGCATAAGGTTTGTGACCTGCTAGTTGCAAGCGACGACTTGTCAAGATTGCGACAAGGTGGCCTAGGTGAAGGCTGTCAGCAGTTGGATCGTAGCCAGTATAATAAGAAACTTGACCTTCTTCTAGGGCTTTACGCAAAGCTTCTTCATCAGTCGTTTGAAAAATCAAACCACGCTCTTTTAGCTCATCAAAAATGTGCATGTGTCTTTTCTCCTTTATAAAATATTGTTTCTACCTATTGTATCACAAACTTGATTAATAGCCTAGTGGAATAGGGAAGAAAGTGGCTATTTTATTGAAAGTTTCCCTTTTATGGTATAATAGATAGAGTGAGGAAATCCATGCAAAATCAATTAAATGAATTAAAACGAAAAATGCTGGAATTTTTCCAGCAAAAACAAAAAAATAAAAAATCAGCTAGATCTGGCAAGAAAGGCTCAAGTGCCCAAAAATCTAAATCCTTAGAGAAGCCAGCCATTTTTCCAGCTATTTTACTGAGTATAAAGGCTATTTTTAATCTACTCTTTATTCTCGGTTTTCTAGGAGGAATGTTGGGAGCTGGGATTGCTTTGGGGTACGGAGTGGCCTTATTTGACAAGGTTCGGGTGCCTCAGACAGAAGAATTGGTACATCAGGTCAAGGACATTTCTTCTATTTCAGAGATTACCTATGCGGATGGGACGGTGATTGCTTCCATAGAGAGTGATTTGTTGCGCACTTCTATCTCATCTGAGCAAATTTCGGAAAATCTGAAGAAGGCTATCATTGCGACGGAAGATGAACACTTTAAAGAACATAAGGGTGTAGTACCCAAGGCAGTGATTCGTGCGACCTTGGGGAAATTTGTAGGTTTGGGTTCCTCAAGTGGGGGTTCAACCTTGACCCAGCAACTGATTAAACAGCAGGTGGTTGGGGATGCACCGACCTTGGCTCGTAAGGCGACAGAGATTGTGGATGCTCTTGCCTTGGAACGTGCCATGAATAAGGATGAGATTTTAACGACCTATCTCAATGTGGCTCCCTTTGGCCGAAATAATAAGGGGCAGAATATTGCAGGAGCTCAGCAGGCAGCTGAGGGGATTTTCGGTGTAGATGCAAGTCAGTTGACGGTTCCTCAAGCAGCATTTTTAGCAGGACTTCCGCAGAGTCCCATTACCTATTCTCCTTATGAAAATACTGGGGAGTTGAAGAGTGATGAAGACTTAGAAATAGGCTTGAGACGGGCTAAGGCAGTTCTTTACAGTATGTATCGTACAGGTGCCTTAAGCAAAGACGAGTATTCTCAATATAAGGATTACAATCTTAAACAGGACTTTTTACCATCGGGCACGGTCACAGGAATTTCACGAGGCTATTTATACTTTACAGCCTTGGCAGAAGCTCAGGAACGTATATATGATTATCTAGTTCAGAGAGACAATGTCTCCGCTAAGGAGTTGAAAAATGAGGCAACTCAGAAGTTTTATCGCGATTTGGCAGCCAAGGAAATTGAAAATGGTGGTTATAAAATTACTACTACCATAGACCAGAAAATTCATTCTGCTATGCAAAGTGCGGTTGCTGACTATGGCTATCTTTTAGACGATGGAACAGGTCGTGTAGAAGTAGGGAATGTCCTGATGGATAACCAAACAGGTGCTATTCTAGGTTTTGTAGGTGGTCGTAATTATCAAGAAAATCAAAATAATCATGCCTTTGATACCAAGCGCTCACCAGCTTCTACTACCAAGCCTTTGCTTGCCTACGGTATTGCTATTGACCAGGGCTTGATGGGAAGTGAAACGATTCTGTCTAACTATCCAACAAACTTTGCTAATGGCAATCCGATTATGTACGCTAATAGCAAGGGAACAGGAATGATGACCTTGGGAGAAGCTCTGAACTATTCATGGAATATCCCTGCTTACTGGACCTATCGTATGCTCCGTGAAAAGGGTGTTGATGTCAAAGGTTATATGGAAAAGATGGGCTACGAGATTCCTGAGTACGGTATTGAGAGCCTGCCAATGGGTGGTGGTATTGAAGTCACAGTTGCCCAGCATACTAATGGCTATCAGACCCTAGCAAATAATGGTCTATATCATAAAAAACATGTGATTTCTAAAATTGAAGCAGCAGATGGTAGAGTGGTGTATGAGTATCAGGATAAACCAGTTCAAGTCTATTCAAAAGCTACTGCGACAATTATGCAGGGCTTGCTGCGAGAAGTTCTATCCTCTCGTGTGACAACAACCTTCAAGACGAATCTGACTGCTTTAAATCCTACTCTAGCTAATGCAGATTGGATTGGGAAGACTGGTACGACCAACCAAGACGAAAATATGTGGCTCATGCTTTCGACACCTAGATTAACCCTGGGTGGCTGGATTGGGCATGATGATAATCATTCGCTGTCACGTAGAGCAGGTTATTCTAATAACTCTAATTACATGGCTCATCTGGTAAATGCGATTCAGCAAGCCTCCCCAAGCATTTGGGGGAACGAGCGCTTCGCTTTAGATCCTAGTGTCGTAAAATCCGAAGTCTTGAAATCAACAGGTCAAAAACCAGGGAAGGTTTCTGTTGAAGGAAAAGAAGTAGAGGTCACAGGTTCGACTGTTACCAGTTATTGGGCTAATAAGGCAGGAGCGCCAGCGACAAGTTATCGCTTTGCTATTGGCGGAAGTGATGCGGATTATCAGAATGCTTGGTCTAGCATCGTGGGGAGTTTACCAACTCCATCAAGCTCCAGCAGTTCAAGTAGTAGTTCTAGCGATAGCAGTAACTCAAGTACTACACGACCTTCTTCTTCAAGGGCGAGACGATAAGTTCTATAAACTGTGCTAAATGAAGTGGCTAATCAATTGATTGCCACTTTTTTCTTTTTTCCTTTCGTGTTACAATAAAGGTATGAATCAGTATCAGAAAAAGATTGTTAAAGGAACCATTTATTCGCTCCTATCCGGCTTAATATGGGGGATCTGTGGAATTTTAGGAGAGTACTTCTTTACTCATTACCAGGTGTCTTCGGGCTGGATTACCTCTATGCGTTTGACACTGGCAGGGAGTCTTGTGCTCATTTGGTCAGCAATGCAATTAAAATCGCAAGTGTTAGATATTTGGCGAGATAAGAAAAATTACCTTCCCTTTTTGGCCTATGCTATTTTGGGAATTTTCTCAGTCCAGTATTTTTTCTATCTCTGTGTAGAATTTTCTAATGCTGCTACAGCGACTATTTTACAGTTTATCAGTCCTGTCTTTATCCTCTTTTACAATCGCTTGGTTTATAAAAAACGAGCGTCAAAAAGCGCTATTTTCTATGTTTTGATTGCCATGCTGGGTGTTTGCCTGATGGCGACAAAGGGGGATCTCTCTCAGTTATCCATGACACCGCTAGCACTTGTGACGGGTTTGCTGAGTGCCATGGGGGTCATGTTTAATGTTATCTTGCCTCAGCCTTTTGCGAAGCGCTATGGTTTTGTACCCACGGTTGGGTGGGGGATGATTTTGGCCGGTTTATTTAGCAATGTCCTCTCTCCGATTTATCAGCTTTCCTTTACTCTTGATATTTGGAGTATCTTGATTTGCCTCATTATCGCTTTCTTTGGAACGGCTTTTGCTTTTTTCATTTCCATGAAGGCTGTGTCCTTGGTTTCTCCTTTGGTGGTTTCCGTTATCAGTGCCAGTGAACCTCTCTCTTCTGCTCTCTTGAGTGTTTTGTTCTTAGGATTGGTAGTGGATTGGTCCCTTCTTCTAGCTATGGCCCTGATTATTTTACCCATGATTTTCCTATCGATAGAAGAAGCGAAAGAAAGTAAATAAAAAGTCTTTTCTTAATTCTAAAAGTGTGCTATACTAGAATAGTCAATAAAACACGGGGAGATAGTTGTGAAGAGTGTTTTTAGGTTGTATCGGTAGGGGCTTGCTTTTACCGACAGCACGTTTTATCTCACATCCCTAAAAATCATACCTAAAAACAAACAAAAAGGCTTCAAATTTGAGGCCTTTTTTGGTAGAATAGGTATCATTAAAATGAACTAGGAGGCGCCTATGACTGCCACAAAAATGAACGCTCAAGAAATTATCCAATTTATCGCCAATGCTGAAAAGAAAACCAGTGTTAAAGTAACCTTTGAAGGACAACTCGCAACTGCTGTACCAAGCTCTGTTGTCAAACTAGGGAATGTCCTATTCGGAGATTGGAAGGACGTGGCTCCGCTTCTCGATGGTTTGGTAGAAAATCAAGACTATGTTGTTGAGCAAGATGCTCGTAATTCAGCAGTTCCTTTACTAGATAAACGTGCTATCAATGCTCGTATCGAGCCAGGTGCTATTATCCGTGACCAAGTTGAAATTGGTGACAATGCTGTTATCATGATGGGAGCGGTTATCAATATCGGTGCTGAAATTGGTGCAGGAACTATGATTGATATGGGTGCTATCCTTGGTGGCCGTGCTATCGTTGGGAAAAACAGTCACGTTGGTGCAGGTGCCGTTCTTGCAGGTGTGATTGAGCCAGCTAGCGCAGAACCAGTCCGTGTTGGAGATAATGTTCTTATCGGCGCTAATGCAGTGGTCATCGAAGGAGTTCAAATAGGTAGTGGTTCAGTTGTCGCAGCAGGAGCTATTGTTACACAAGATGTCCTAGAAAATGTGGTAGTAGCAGGTGTTCCAGCTCGTATTATCAAAGAGATTGATGCCCAAACCCAACAAAAAACAGCGCTAGAGGATGCGCTTCGTACCTTGTGATTTGTAAAAGAAAAATAGAGGCGGGACCCTTTTTCCAGCCTCTTTCTGCTATATAGGAGGATAGATAGATGTTAGATTTGATTCAGACTAGACGAGATTTGCACCAGATTCCAGAGATTGGCTTGGAGGAGTTCAAGACTCATGCTTATTTGCTGGATGTGATTGAGAAATTGACTGCGGGCAAGAATTTTGTTCAAGTTCGTACTTGGCGGACAGGGATTTTGGTTTATTTGCAGGGAAGTCAGCCAGAGCGTACCATTGGTTGGAGAACAGATATTGATGGCCTGCCTATCGTCGAACAAACAGGCCTTCCTTTCGCTTCTCAGCACCAAGGTCGTATGCACGCTTGTGGCCATGATTTCCACATGACTATTGCTTTGGGCTGTCTTGAGCGAGCCCTTGAGGAGCAACCAAAGAACAATCTGCTCTTTCTGTTTCAGCCTGCTGAAGAAAATGAAGCTGGTGGTATGCTCATGTATGAGGATGGCGCTTTTGGAGACTGGTTGCCAGACCAGTTTTATGGGCTTCATGTTCGGCCAGATTTGAAGGTTGGTCAGATTGCGACCAATACTCATACACTCTTTGCAGGGACTTGCGAGGTGAAGATTCGTTTCAAAGGTAAAGGGGGCCACGCAGCCTTTCCGCATGAAGCCAATGACGCCTTAGTGGCCGCTAGTTACTTTGTGACCCAGGTGCAGTCAGTTGTCAGCCGCAATGTTAACCCAATCGAGGGAGCAGTGGTGACCTTTGGCGTTTTTCAAGCTGGAACAACCAACAATGTCATCACAGACACAGCCTTTTTGCATGGAACTATTCGGGCTTTGACACAGGACATGAGTCTCTTAGTGCAAAAAAGGGTCAAAACAGTTGCAGAAGGAGTTGCAGCTGCCTTTGATATGGAAGTCGAAGTGGAACTCAAACAAGGTGGTTACCTGCCTGTTGAGAATAATCCAGCCTTGGCGCGTGAACTAATGGACTTTTTTGAAGAGAAAGACGGAATTGAGTTGATTGATATCGAGCCTGCTATGACAGGTGAAGACTTTGGTTATCTCCTTTCAAAAGTTGATGGTGTTATGTTCTGGCTAGGTATTGATAGTCCCTACGCCCTTCATCACCCTCAGATGAGTCCTAAGGAAGAAGCATTAGCTATTGGGGTGGATGCGGTCTCTAGTTTCCTGAAAAAGAAGGCAGCAGAGTAGAGGGCTTGTCTATGAAATCGGAATTACGTAAGCAAGTCTTGCAAGAAATGAAGGCTATCCCTCGAGAGCAAAAACAGGCTATGGATCAAGCTTTAACGGATCAATTTTTGAAACATCCCTTCTACCAAGAAGCCAAGGTCATTGCAACCTATCTCTCTTTTCCTCATGAGTTTCAAACTCAGGAACTGATTGAGCAGGCGCTGAAGGACGGCAAGAAGGTTCTGATACCTAAAACCTATCCCAAGGGGCGCATGGACTTTGTAGTCTATGATCCGCAGCAGTTGGTAAAAACTGCCTTTGGCTTACTGGAGCCACAGGGAGATTTGGAAGTAGTGGATGCCTCTCAGATTGATTTGATTCATGTTCCTGGTCTGGCTTTTACGACGGAAGGATATCGGATTGGATACGGTGGAGGTTATTATGACCGCTATCTGGAACATTTTTCTGGTCATACTTTGAGTACGGTTTATCCTTGTCAAATTCAGGACTTTATCTCTGAAAAGCATGATATTCCTGTTCAGGAGGTACTGATTGATGAAAGAAATCTTTGATAGACGTTACCCTGTGACGAGTTTCTTTCTCTTAGTGACGGCCTTGGTATTTCTACTAATGTTGGTGACTACAGGTGGAAACTTTGACAGGGCGGATACATTATTTCTATTTGGAGCCATGTATGGGCCTGCTATTCGACTCTTTCCCGAGCAGATTTGGCGTCTCTTTTCTGCCATTTTTGTTCATATTGGGTGGGAGCATTTCATTGTTAATATGCTTTCGCTCTATTATCTTGGTAGGCAAGTAGAGGAAATTTTCGGATCCAAGAAGTTTTTCTTTCTCTATCTCTTATCAGGAATGATGGGCAATCTCTTTGTTTTTGAGTTTAGTCCCAAATCCTTAGCGGCAGGAGCATCCACCTCTCTTTACGGTCTTTTTGCCGCGATTATCATTCTTCGCTATGCTACGCGCAATCCTTATATCCAACAGCTAGGACAGTCTTATTTGACACTTTTTGTGGTTAACATTATTGGAAGTGTTCTGATTCCAGGAATCAGCCTAGCAGGCCATATCGGAGGTGCAGTTGGTGGCGCATTTCTAGCAGTCATCTTTCCAGTTAGAAGAGAAAGATGGATGTATAGCGCTAGTCAGAGACTGGTAGCGTTAGTGTTGTTCGTAGGGCTCGCAGTCTTACTTCTCTACAAGGGAATGGGAATGTGAAGAAGTTGGAAGACAATTTGTGTAATGAAAAAAGATAAGGAATTTTTCGAACCTTATCTTTTTTGTTTTATTCCTTCTCAGCCAATTCTTTTCCCAGTTGGATGAGGTAATCTTTCAAGTCATCTTTGACTTGTGGGTGCTTGAGGGCATAGTCAATAGATGTTTTCATAAAGCCAAACTTATCCCCAACGTCGTAACGAGCTCCTGTAAATTCACGAGCGAAAACACGTTGTGTTTTATTGAGAGTATCGATTGCATCAGTAAGCTGAATCTCATTTCCAGCACCAGGAGCTTGATTTTCGAGGATCTCAAAAATTTCTGGTGTGAGCAGATAACGACCGATAATAGCTAGATCACTTGGAGCCTCCTCTGGAGCTGGTTTTTCAACGAAAGTTTCGACACTGTAGAGACCATTAATTCCTTCACCCTGAGGAGCTATAACTCCATATGATGAAACGTCTTCGTGTGGTACGGGCATGACAGCAATGGTTGATGCGTGTGTCTTTTCGTAATCATTCATCAGTTGTTTTGTCAATGGAACGGCATTCTCATTTGTGATGTCCATAAGGTCATCACCCAGCATAACAACGAAAGGCTCATTCCCTACAAAAGCTTTGGCTTGTAGGACAGCGTCTCCAAGACCACGAGGGTGAGTTTGGCGAATGAAATGGAGGCGCATACCAGTTGCTTCATCTACCAATTTTAACAAATCCGTTTTGCCTTTTTCTTTGAGGTTGTACTCAAGCTCGAAGTTTGAGTCAAAGTGGTCTTCAATAGAACGTTTTGACTTACCAGTGACAACCAGAATATCTTCAATACCTGATTTGAGAGCCTCTTCCACGATAAACTGGATAGTTGGTTTATCTACAATTGGCAACATTTCTTTAGCAAGTGCTTTGGTTGCTGGTAAAAATCGAGTTCCAAGTCCAGCGGCAGGGATGACTGCCTTTCTAACTTTTGATGTCATAAGAATCCTTTCTTTAGAGAGTTAAGACCACTCATTTTCTGCTTTAAATTCATTGTTCATGATGTCATAAATGGCATCTTTGATATTGGTTCCGTGGTAAATAACTTGGTAAATGGCCTGTGTAATCGGCATATAGACTCCAAGTTCTTGCGCTAGTTCATAGGCTGCTCGAGTCGTTGAAATTCCTTCAATCACCATGCCCATATTGGCTTCGATATCAGCTAGAGATTCTCCACGACCAAGAGCATCTCCGGCTCTCCAGTTACGAGAGTGGATGGAGGTTCCCGTTACAATCAAATCTCCCACACCAGACAAGCCACTATAGGTCAATGGACTGGCCCCGAGTGCTACTCCTAGGCGGGTAATTTCTGCCAAGCCTCGAGCGATGATGGCTGCCTTGGCATTGTCACCAAATCCTAAACCATGTAAGGCTCCAGCACCGACAGCAATAATATTTTTAAGAGCACCAGCAGTTTCAACCCCGATAACATCCGTATTAGTATAAAGTCGGAAGTAGTGATTACTAAAGAGTTCTTGAACGTATTGAGCTGTTTGTAAATCTTTAGAAGCAGCAGTGATTAAAGTCAGGTCACGTACAATGGTCTCTTCCGCATGGCTAGGCCCTGAGACAACGACGATATCACTGCGGAGCTGTTCAGGAATCTCTTCTTCAAGGATGGTTGATAATCGTTTATGACTATCAGGCTCTAATCCCTTTGAAGCGTGCATGATGATAGCCTTATGATCCAAGGTTTTTGCAACTTGTTGGGCAACAAGTCGTGTCACTTTTGTTGGGACAACAAACAAAATCGCATCCACATCTTTTAATGCCTCTGCTAAGTCGGTGTAGGCAATGATATTTTCGTCTAGAGCGACATCTTTAAAGTAGTACTTGTTAGTATGATAGGTATTAATTTCATTGATTTGCTCGGGAAGATTTCCCCAAATACGTACCTCGTGTCCATTGTCATTTAAGACTTGTGAAAGGGCAGTTCCCCAAGAACCAGGCCCCAAGACGGCGACGGTTTGTTTTTCCATGTTTTCCTCCTTGATAGAGTTCTCCTTTTATTTTATCACATTCTAGGGGATTTTGCACTTGCATTGCTGGGGAGTGGTTGCTTTGTTACTTGAAAAATATATAAAAACCGAGGCTAAGTATTAAACTCTTAATCTCGGTTTTTATATTCCTTAAAGAATAACTAGGTTTATTTCAATTGATCTGTAATGTCTTTTGATAGCAACATTCCCAGATGATAAGTTTTATTGATGTAAGCAATGACATCATTGATATTTTCAGTCGTGTGAATTTTCTCTTTGATATCAGTCCTAAATGTTTCATCCTTTAAAAGTTGTTCTTGGTAGAGTTTTTGCAGTCTCTCCTTCTCGTACTTATTAAGAAGAAAAAGGAAAACCAAACTAATCACAACGAGGATATAAGCATATTGGCTCATAGAATATCTCCCTATAAGATAAAGAAATAGTAGTGAATAAATCGATTTAGTAGATCTAAAATAGCAGAACAAGTCAGCAAAACTTGATAAGATTTTTGATAGACCTCTAAACAAAATCCCGTATAGGATTGGACGTCAGTTACTTAGATTGCTTTACAATCAAGTAATTAAAAGATTACGACATGAACCAAACCAAATCGATATTATTGGGTTAGATGAATTAGTAAAGCGTTTAGACAAGTATCTTTGGTTACGACGTTTTAGGACATAAATCAATCATATTTATGTCCTAAAACTAGTGAAGCGCCTAGCCAAAGTCCGAATAGGATTTGGCGTTAGTTACTTAGATTGCTCCGCAATCAAGTAACTTTGGCGATTTACATCTTCTCAGGCGCTTCTACTCCAAGCAAGCGAAGGGCTTCTTTGAGAACGACTGCGGTTGCGTAGCTGAGGGCTAGACGGCTGTCGCGTTCTGGACTTTCATCCAAGATACGCGTATGTGCATAGTATTTGTTAAAGGCTTGAGCCAGGCTAATTGCAAATTTAGCAATGATAGAAGGTTCAAAGTTATCCGCCGCACGGTTGATAATACGAGGGAAGTCTTGGATGAGTTTGATGATTTCCCAGCTTTCAGCATCATTCAAGCTATAGTTGCCAGATGTTTCTGGTTTGAAATCCGCTTTGCGTAAGATAGATTGGATACGAGCGTAGGCGTATTGAACATAAGGTCCAGTTTCACCCTCGAAGGATACCATAGCCTCTAAGTCGAAGTCGTATCCATTTGTACGGTCGGTTTTGAGGTCATAGAATTTAATGGCTCCAACCCCAACAGCATGCGCTACCTGGTCTTTGTTTTCTAGTTCAGGATTTTTAGCCTCGATTTGGGCCTTGGCACGACTAACAGCCTCTGCAACAGTAGGCTCTAGCAAGATGACATTCCCTTTACGAGTAGAGAGTTTTTTCCCTTCTTTTGTAACCAAACCAAAAGGAACATGAGTAATGTCTTCACTCCAGTCGTAGCCCATTTCTTTCAAGACAGCTTTGAGCTGTTTAAAGTGGGCAGATTGTTCTTGACCAACAACGTAGATAGATTTAGCAAATTGGTATTCGTTTTTACGGTAAAGGGCTGCAGCCAAGTCACGTGTGATGTAGAGAGTTGCACCATCAGATTTTTTGATAAGGGCTGGATGTTCAATTCCATATTTCTCAAGATTCACAACTTGGGCACCTTCTGACTCAACAAGAAGGCCTTTTTCAGAAAGAATGTCTACAACTGCATCCATCTTATCGTTGTAGAAGGCTTCTCCATTGTAGCTGTCAAATTCGACTTGCAATTCATTGTAAAGGCGGTTAAATTCCACCAAACTTTCATCACGGAACCATTGCCAAAGTGCGAGAGCTTCCTCGTCTCCATTTTCAAGTTTACGGAACCATTCGCGTGCTTCTTCATCCAAGCTAGGGTCATTTTCAGCTTCAGCGTTGATGCGGACATAGAGTTTAAGAAGTTCATCAATTGGATGAGCTTTTACAGCTTCTTCGTCGCCCCATTTTTTGTAGGCAACAATCAACATTCCAAACTGTTTACCCCAGTCTCCCAAATGGTTGACCTTGACCGTTTGATAACCGATTTTTTGGAAAATATGTGACAAGCTATCTCCGATAACAGTTGAGCGCAGGTGACCAATAGAAAATGGTTTAGCGATATTGGGACTAGACATATCGATAACAACATTTTCTTGTTTACCAATATTTTGATCAGCATAGTGTTCTTTTTCAGTGATAACCGATTGCAATACTTGAGCAGAAATGGCAGATTTATCAAGGAAAAAGTTAACGTAAGGTCCTGTTGCGACAACCTTTTCAAAGGCTTGGCTGTTAATTTTTTCAGCCAGTTCAGCAGCAATCATTTGAGGTGCTTTACGTTCGACTTTTGCAAGAGAAAAAGCAGGGAAAGCGATGTCTCCCATTTCTGAGTTTTTAGGGGTTTCCAGTAAATTTAAAATAGCCTCTTGGTCCAGGCTATCAATGACGCTAGCCAACTCGCTAGCAATCAATTCTTTTGTATTCATTAAGAGCTCCTTTTTGGACTTTTCTACTATTTTATCACAATTTTAAAGAAAGAAGAAAAAATTTTTGAAATCTCCTATTTTTTTGGTATAATATAGTTATAAAATTAGTTATAAATATTCACATAAGAGGATTTTATGAGAAAAAGAGATCGTCATCAGTTAATAAAAAAAATGATTACTGAGGAGAAATTAAGTACACAAAAAGAAATTCAAGATCGGTTGGAGGCGCACAATGTCTTTGTGACTCAGACCACCTTGTCTCGTGATTTGCGCGAAATCGGCTTGACCAAGGTCAAGAAAAATGATATGGTGTATTATGTACTAGCAAATGAGACAGAAAAGATTGATTTAGTGGAATTTTTGTCTCATCATTTAGAAGGTGTTGCAAGAGCAGAGTTTACCTTGGTGCTTCATACCAAATTGGGCGAAGCCTCTGTTTTGGCAAATATTGTAGATGCAAACAAGGATGAATGGATTTTAGGAACAGTTGCTGGTGCCAATACCTTATTGGTCATTTGTCGAGACCAGCACGTTGCCAAACTCATGGAAGATCGTTTGCTAGATTTGATGAAAGATAAGTAAGGTCTTGGGAGTTGCTCTCAAGACTTATTTTTGACAAGGAGAGACGGACAATGGCGACAGAAAAGCTATCACCCGGCATGCAACAGTATGTGGATATTAAAAAGCAATATCCAGATGCGTTTTTGCTCTTTCGGATGGGTGATTTTTATGAATTATTTTATGAGGATGCGGTCAATGCTGCGCAGATTCTGGAAATTTCCTTAACGAGTCGCAACAAGAATGCGGATAATCCGATCCCTATGGCGGGTGTTCCCTATCATTCTGCCCAACAGTACATTGATGTCTTGATTGAGCAAGGTTATAAGGTGGCTATCGCAGAGCAGATGGAAGATCCTAAGCAAGCAGTTGGGGTTGTGAAACGAGAAGTTGTTCAGGTTATTACGCCAGGGACAGTGGTCGATAGTAGTAAGCCGGATAGTCAGAACAATTTCTTGGTTGCTATAGACCGTGATGGCAGTCAATTTGGCCTAGCTTATATGGACCTAGTGACAGGTGACTTTTATGTGACAGGTCTATTGGATTTCACGCTGGTTTGTGGGGAAATTCGTAATCTCAAGGCGCGAGAAGTGGTGCTGGGTTATGACTTGTCTGAGGAAGAAGAACAAATCCTCAGTCGTCAGATGAATCTGGTACTTTCCTATGAAAAAGAAAGTTTTGAGGACCTTCATTTACTGGATTCACGATTGGCAACTGTGGAGCAGGCGGCCTCTAGTAAGTTGCTTCAATATGTCCATCGAACCCAGATGAGGGAATTGAACCACCTCAAGCCTGTTATCCGCTATGAAATTAAAGATTTCTTGCAGATGGATTATGCGACCAAGGCCAGTCTGGATTTAGTTGAGAATGCTCGTTCAGGCAAGAAGCAAGGTAGTCTTTTCTGGCTTTTGGATGAAACCAAAACGGCTATGGGAATGCGGCTCTTGCGTTCTTGGATTCATCGCCCCTTGATTGATAAGGAACGAATCGTCCAACGTCAAGAGGTGGTGCAGGTCTTTCTCGACCATTTCTTTGAGCGCAGTGATTTGACAGACAGCCTCAAGGGTGTCTATGATATCGAACGCTTGGCTAGTCGGGTTTCTTTTGGCAAAACCAATCCCAAGGATCTCTTGCAGCTAGCGACCACCTTGTCTAGTGTGCCACGGATTCGTGCGATTTTAGAAGGGATGGAACAACCTGCTCTAGCCTATCTCATCGAACAACTGGATGGAATCCCTGAGTTGGAGAGTTTGATTAGCGCAGCGATTGCTCCTGAAGCTCCTCATGTGATTACAGAAGGTGGTATTATCCGGACTGGATTTGATGAGACTTTAGACAAGTACCGTCGCGTTCTCAGAGAAGGGACTAGCTGGATTGCTGAGATTGAGGCCAAGGAGCGAGAAAACTCTGGCATCAGTACGCTCAAGATTGACTACAATAAAAAGGATGGCTACTATTTCCATGTGACCAATTCGCAACTGGGGAATGTGCCAGCCCATTTTTTCCGCAAGGCGACGCTGAAAAACTCAGAACGTTTTGGAACCGAAGAATTAGCCCGTATCGAGGGAGATATGCTGGAGGCGCGTGAGAAGTCAGCCAACCTAGAGTACGAAATCTTTATGCGCATCCGTGAGGAAGTCAGCAAGTATATCCAGCGCTTGCAGGCTCTAGCCCAAGGAATTGCGACAGTTGATGTCCTGCAAAGTCTGGCGGTTGTGGCTGAAACCCAGCATTTGATTCGACCAGAGTTCGGAGAGGATTCGCGAATTGATATCCAGAAAGGTCGCCATGCTGTTGTTGAAAAGGTTATGGGGGCTCAGACCTATATTCCAAATACGATTCAGATGGCAGAAGATACCAGTATTCAACTGATTACAGGGCCAAACATGAGCGGGAAGTCAACCTACATGCGTCAGTTAGCCATGACAGCGATTATGGCCCAGTTGGGTTCCTATGTGCCAGCAGAAAGCGCCCATTTGCCGATTTTTGATGCGATCTTTACCCGTATTGGAGCAGCAGATGACTTGGTTTCGGGTCAGTCAACCTTTATGGTAGAGATGATGGAGGCCAATAATGCTATTTCGCATGCGACCAAGAACTCTCTCATTCTCTTTGATGAATTGGGACGAGGAACTGCAACTTATGATGGCATGGCTCTTGCTCAGTCCATCATCGAATACATCCATGAGCATATCGGAGCCAAGACCCTCTTTGCGACCCACTACCATGAGTTGACTAGTCTGGAGTCTAGCTTGGAACACTTGGTCAATGTCCACGTGGCAACCTTGGAGCAGGATGGGCAGGTCACCTTCCTTCACAAGATTGAACCAGGTCCAGCTGATAAATCCTACGGTATCCATGTTGCCAAGATTGCTGGTTTGCCAGCAGACCTTTTAGCAAGGGCGGATAAGATTTTGACTAAGCTAGAGAGTCAAGGAACAGAAAGTCCTGCTCCTATGAGACAAACAAGTGCTGTCACAGAACAGATTTCACTCTTTGACGAGCCTGAAGAGCATCCTATCCTAGCAGAATTAGCTAAACTGGATATTTACAATATGACACCTATGCAGGCTATGAATGTTTTGGTTGAGTTAAAACAAAAATTATAAAGAATGAATTACTTGTCATTCTAGCTATATCAAGGAGACTTCTTTGACAATCCCTCACTTTTTTGCTAGAATAACATCACACAGACAGAATGAGAAGGAGCTGACACATTGTCGCTCCCTTTTGTCTATTTTTTAAGGAGAAAATATGCTGATTCAGAAAATAAAAACCTACAAGTGGCAGGCCTTGGCTTCGCTCCTGATGACAGGCTTGATGGTTGCTAGTTCACTTTTGCAACCGCGTTACCTGCAGGAAGTGTTAGACGCTCTCCTTGCTGGGAAATATGAAGCTATTTATAGTATCGGGGCTTGGTTGATTGGTGTGGCCGTGGTTGGTCTAGTTGCTGGTGGGCTCAATGTTGTCCTCGCAGCCTATATTGCCCAAGGAGTTTCATCTGACCTTCGAGAGGATGCCTTCCGTAAAATCCAAACCTTTTCTTATGCCAATATTGAACAATTTAATGCGGGAAATCTAGTCGTTCGAATGACAAATGATATCAACCAGATTCAGAACGTCGTCATGATGACCTTTCAAATTCTTTTCAGACTTCCCCTCTTGTTCATCGGTTCGTTTATCCTGGCGGTTCAAACCTTACCTTCTCTGTGGTGGGTGATTGTTCTCATGGTAATCTTAATTTTTGGCTTGACTGCCGTCATGATGGGAATGATGGGGCCTCGTTTTGCCAAGTTTCAAGCCCTTCTTGAACGCATCAATGCCATTGCCAAGGAAAATCTGCGTGGAGTTCGTGTGGTCAAGTCCTTTGTCCAAGAAAAAGAGCAATTTGCTAAGTTTACGGAGGTTTCAGACGAGTTACTCGGTCAAAATCTTTACATTGGTTATGCCTTTTCAGTAGTGGAACCCTTTATGATGTTAGTCGGTTATGGGGCGGTATTCCTCTCTATTTGGCTAGTTGCAGGGATGGTTCAGTCGGATCCGTCAGTTGTTGGCTCCATTGCTTCCTTTGTCAATTACTTAAGCCAGATTATCTTTACCATTGTCATGGTTGGATTTTTGGGAAATTCTGTCAGTCGTGCTATGATTTCCATGCGTCGTATTCGAGAAATTCTGGATGCAGAGCCAGCCATGACCTTCAAGGATGTCCCAGATGAAGAGTTGGTCGGAAGTCTTAGCTTTGAAAATGTGACCTTTACCTATCCAATGGATAAGGAACCGATGCTGAAAGATGTGAGCTTTACTATTGAATCTGGTCAGATGGTTGGTGTCGTTGGAGCGACTGGTGCAGGAAAATCAACCTTGGCTCAATTGATTCCACGTCTCTTTGACCCACAGGAAGGGGCTATCAAAATCGGAGGCAAGGATATTCGAGAAGTGAGTGAAGGAACCCTGCGTAAAACAGTTTCTATCGTTCTCCAACGTGCCATTCTCTTTAGTGGGACGATTGCAGATAACTTGAGACAGGGTAAGGGAGATGCCACTCTATTTGAAATGGAGCGAGCAGCCAATATTGCCCAAGCCAGTGAATTCATTCATCGTATGGAGAAAACCTTTGAAAGTCCAGTTGAGGAACGGGGAACCAATTTTTCTGGTGGGCAAAAACAAAGGATGTCGATTGCGCGTGGAATTGTCAGCAATCCACGTATTCTGATTTTTGACGATTCGACCTCAGCCTTGGATGCTAAGTCAGAGCGCCTGGTGCAAGAAGCCTTGAATAAGGACTTGAAAGGGACGACAACCATTATCATCGCGCAAAAGATTAGCTCGGTTGTCCATGCAGACAAGATCTTGGTTCTAGATCAAGGACGATTGATTGGTCAAGGCACGCATGCAGACTTGGTTGCTAACAATGCCGTTTACCGTGAAATCTATGAAACACAGAAAGGAAAGGAGGAGTAAAATGAAGACAGTTCAATTTTTTTGGAATTATTTTAAAGTCTATAAGCTATCATTTGTAGTTGTCATACTGATGATTGTTCTGGCGACTCTTGCCCAAGCCCTCTTTCCAGTCTTTTCTGGACAAGCAGTAACAGAGCTAGCTAATTTAGTTAAAGCTTATCAAGATGGTAATCCAGAACTTGTTTGGCAAAGCCTATCAGGAATTATGGTCAATCTTGGCCTGCTGGTTTTGGTTCTCTTTATCTCTAGTGTCATATACATGTGTCTCATGACGCGCGTGATTGCAGAGTCGACCAACGAGATGCGCAAAGGTCTCTTCGGTAAGCTTGCTCGCTTGACGGTTTCTTTCTTTGACCGCCGACAAGATGGCGATATCTTGTCTCGTTTTACCAGTGATTTGGATAATATCCTCCAAGCCTTTAACGAAAGTTTGATTCAGGTCATGAGCAACATCGTTCTATACATTGGTCTGATTATTGTCATGTTTTCGAGAAATGTGACGCTGGCGTTCATCACCATTGCCAGCACACCAGTGGCCTACCTCATGCTGATTTTCATCGTGAAAATGGCACGCAAATACACCAACCTCCAGCAAAAAGAGGTAGGGAAACTCAACGCCTATATGGACGAGAGTATCTCAGGTCAGAAAGCTGTCATTGTCCAAGGAATTCAAGAGGATATGATGGCAGGATTTCTTGAGCAAAATGAGCGCGTGCGCAAGGCGACCTTTAAAGGAAGAATGTTCTCAGGAATTCTTTTCCCTGTCATGAATGGTATGAGTCTGGTTAATACAGCCGTCGTCATCTTTGCTGGTTCAGCTGTACTTTTGAATGATAAGTCTATTGAAACAAGTACAGCCCTAGGTTTGATTGTTATGTTTGCCCAATTTTCACAGCAGTACTACCAGCCTATTATTCAAGTTGCGGCTAGTTGGGGAAGCCTTCAGTTGGCCTTTACAGGTGCTGAACGGATTCAGGAAATGTTCGATGCAGAGGAAGAAATCCGACCTGAAAAGGCTCCGATCTTCACTAAGTTGCAAGAAGGTGTTGAAATTAGTCATATTGATTTTTCATACTTACCTGATAAACCTATTTTGAAAGATGTCAGCATTTCCGCTCCGAAAGGCCAGATGACAGCGGTTGTTGGGCCGACAGGTTCAGGGAAAACGACTATTATGAACCTCATCAATCGCTTTTATGATGTTGATGCTGGTGGTATTTATTTTGACGGTAAAGACATTCGTGACTATGATTTAGATAGTCTCAGAAGCAAGGTGGGAATTGTCTTGCAAGATTCGGTCTTGTTTAGCGGAACGATTCGAGACAATATCCGTTTCGGTGTGCCAGATGCTAGTCAAGAAATGGTTGAGGCAGCAGCCAAGGCAACCCACATTCACGACTATATCGAAAGCTTGCCTGATAAGTACGATACTCTTATAGATGATGACCAGAGCATCTTTTCAACAGGACAGAAACAATTGATTTCTATCGCTCGAACCCTGATGACAGATCCAGAAGTTCTTATTCTCGATGAAGCCACTTCGAACGTAGATACAGTGACAGAAAGTAAGATTCAGCATGCCATGGAGGCGGTTGTAGCAGGTAGAACCAGTTTCGTCATTGCCCACCGTTTGAAAACCATTCTCAATGCTGATCAGATTATTGTCCTCAAAGATGGAGAAGTCATTGAACGCGGTAACCACCATGAACTCTTGAAACTAGGTGGATTCTACTCAGAACTCTATCACAATCAATTTGTCTTTGAATAAGAAAGAAGTTGTCCTATGTGGGCAGCTTTTTCTTTCCCATAAAAAATTTTTATCACAGCCTTAAAAAAAACATATTAGACGAAAGTCATTTTGAGTGATATGATAGGACTATCGTTATACTCAATGAAAATCAAAGAGTAAACTAGGAAGCTAGCCGCAAGCTGTACTTGAGTACGGTAAGGCGAAGCTGACGTGGTTTGAATTTGATTTTCGAAGAGTATTAATATTCGAAAGGAGAGACATCATGCCTAGAACGGTTGTAGGAGTTGCTGCAAATCTATGTCCCGTAGACGCGGAAGGCAAAAACATTCATTCATCTGTATCTTGTAGATTCGCAGAGAGCATTCGTCAAGTCGGTGGTCTCCCTTTAGTCATTCCTGTTGGTGACGAGTCAGTTGTACGCGATTATGTGGAAATGATTGACAAGCTTATTTTGACAGGCGGTCAAAATGTTCATCCTCAGTTTTATGGAGAGAAAAAGACCATCGAGAGCGATGATTACAATCTGGTCCGTGATGAATTTGAATTGGCACTCTTGAAGGAAGCGCTTCGTCAGAATAAACCAATTATGGCAATCTGTCGCGGTGTTCAACTTGTCAATGTTGCCTTTGGTGGAACCCTCAATCAAGAAATTGAAGGTCACTGGCAAGGACTACCTTTCGGAACATCTCACTCTATTGAGACAGTGGAGGGAAGCGTGGTGGCTAAGCTATTTGGGAAAGAAAGTCAGGTCAACTCCGTCCATCGTCAAAGTATTAAAGATTTGGCACCTAATTTCCGTGTAACTGCTATTGATCCAAGAGACCAGACCATCGAAGCGATTGAGTCTATCGATGAGCACCGCATTATTGGTTTGCAGTGGCATCCAGAGTTTCTGGTTAATGAAGAAGATGGCAATTTAGAATTATTTGAGTATTTATTGAATGAACTGTAACGACTGGAACATCTAGTCGTTCTTTCTTTTATTTTTTCAAAATTTTTGGAATGTGGGATTTTTACGCAAACGTTTGAATTATGATAAAAATTGGAGAAATTCGACAAAAAACTTGAAAAAAACGAAGGTAAGCGTTATGATAGAAAATAAGAAATATTGGAGGAATAACATGTCACATATTAAATTTGATTATTCAAAAGTTTTAGACAAATTTGTTGCACCACATGAAGTGGAATACATGCAATCACAAGTAACAGCAGCAGATGAATTGATCCGTAAAGGAACTGGTGCTGGTAGCGACTTCTTGGGATGGTTGGACCTTCCTGAAAACTACGACCGCGAAGAATTTGACCGCATCTTGAAAGCTGCTGAGCAAATCAAATCAGACAGCGATGTTTTGGTTGTGATCGGTATCGGTGGATCTTACCTTGGTGCCAAAGCAGCAATCGACTTCTTGAACCACCACTTTGCAAACTTGCAAACAAAAGAAGAACGCAAGGCTCCACAAATCCTTTACGCAGGAAACTCAATCTCATCTACTTACCTTGCTGACTTGGTAGAGTATGTTGCAGACAAAGACTTCTCAGTAAACGTGATTTCTAAATCAGGTACAACAACTGAACCAGCGATTGCTTTCCGTGTCTTCAAAGAACTCTTGGTTAAGAAATACGGACAAGAAGAAGCTAACAAACGTATCTATGCAACAACTGACCGCCAAAAAGGTGCTGTTAAGGTTGAAGCAGACGCCAACGGTTGGGAAACATTCGTGGTTCCAGATGACATCGGTGGACGCTTCTCAGTATTGACAGCCGTTGGATTGCTTCCAATCGCAGCATCAGGAGCTGACATCAAAGCCCTTATGGAAGGTGCGAATGCAGCTCGCAAAGACTACACTTCAGATAAAATCTCTGAAAACGAAGCTTACCAATACGCAGCAGTTCGTAACATCCTTTACCGTAAAGGCTATGCAACTGAAATCTTGGTAAACTACGAGCCATCACTTCAATACTTCTCAGAATGGTGGAAACAATTGGCTGGTGAATCAGAAGGGAAAGACCAAAAAGGAATTTACCCAACTTCAGCAAACTTCTCAACTGACTTGCACTCACTGGGGCAATTTATCCAAGAAGGAACTCGTATCATGTTTGAAACAGTTGTTCGTGTTGACAAACCTCGTAAGAACGTGATCATTCCTACTTTGGAAGAAGACCTTGACGGACTTGGTTACCTTCAAGGAAAAGACGTTGACTTTGTAAACAAAAAAGCGACTGATGGTGTTCTTCTTGCCCACACAGATGGTGATGTACCAAACATGTACGTGACTCTTCCAGAGCAAGACGCTTTCACTCTTGGTTATACTATCTACTTCTTCGAATTGGCAATTGCCCTTTCAGGTTACTTGAATGCCATCAACCCATTTGACCAACCAGGTGTTGAAGCATACAAACGTAACATGTTTGCCCTTCTTGGAAAACCAGGATTTGAAGAATTGAGCAAAGAACTTAACGCACGTCTATAATAGAAGAAAAGAGTGGTTTGTCCACTCTTTTTACTCTCTTTATCCATAGAAATTGGACTCAGCCAAGACTTGTGATATAATATAGAGAGCAAAAAGGCAGACGCCTAGAGACTTTATAGGAGAAACTATGTCAAAAGATATCCGCGTACGTTACGCACCAAGTCCAACAGGACTACTACACATCGGGAATGCCCGTACAGCATTGTTCAACTACTTGTATGCACGTCATCATAGTGGAACTTTTATCATTCGTATCGAAGATACTGACCGTAAACGTCATGTCGAGGATGGGGAACGTTCACAGCTTGAAAACCTTCGTTGGTTAGGTATGGATTGGGATGAAAGCCCAGAAACACATGAAAATTACCGCCAGTCTGAGCGTTTGGACTTGTATCAAAAATTCATCGACCAACTATTAGCTGAAGGAAAAGCCTACAAATCTTACGTTACAGAAGAAGAGTTGGCAGCTGAACGCGAACGCCAAGAAGCAGCTGGCGAAACACCACGCTACATCAATGAATACCTTGGTATGAGTGAAGAAGAAAAAGCAGCTTACATCGCAGAACGTGAAGCAGCAGGGATCATCCCAACTGTTCGTTTGGCTGTCAATGAGTCAGGTATCTACAAGTGGCATGATATGGTCAAAGGCGATATCGAATTTGAAGGTGGAAATATTGGTGGTGACTGGGTTATCCAAAAGAAAGATGGTTACCCAACTTATAATTTTGCCGTTGTCATCGATGACCATGATATGCAAATTTCTCACGTAATCCGTGGGGACGACCATATTGCTAACACACCAAAACAGCTCATGGTTTATGAAGCACTTGGTTGGGAAGCTCCAGAGTTCGGTCACATGACCTTAATCATCAACTCTGAAACTGGGAAAAAATTGTCTAAACGTGACACCAACACCCTTCAATTTATTGAAGACTACCGTAAAAAAGGTTATTTACCAGAAGCGGTCTTTAACTTTATCGCCCTTCTTGGTTGGAACCCAGGTGGCGAAGATGAAATCTTCTCTCGTGAAGAACTCATTAAACTTTTCGATGAAAACCGCCTCAGCAAGTCTCCAGCAGCCTTTGACCAGAAAAAACTAGACTGGATGAGCAATGATTATATCAAGAATGCAGACCTAGAAACTATCTTTGAAATGGCAAAACCATTCTTAGAGGAAGCTGGTCGATTGACTGATAAGGCTGAAAAATTGGTGGAACTCTATAAACCACAAATGAAGTCAGTTGACGAAATCGTTCCATTGACAGACCTTTTCTTCTCAGACTTCCCAGAATTGACCGAAGCAGAACGCGAAGTCATGGCGGGGGAAACAGTCCCAACAGTTCTTGAAGCCTTCAAAGCAAAACTTGAGGCGATGACAGATGATGAATTTGTAACAGAAAATATCTTCCCACAAATCAAAGCTGTTCAAAAAGAAACAGGTATCAAAGGGAAAAATCTCTTCATGCCAATTCGTATTGCTGTTTCAGGTGAAATGCATGGACCAGAATTACCAGATACAATTTTCTTGCTTGGACGTAAAAAATCAATTCAGCATATCGAAAATATGTTAAAGGAAATCTCTAAGTAAGAAGGATGCAACAATGGACATCTGGGAAAAGATGTACGAAGAAGCACAAAAATTGTATAATCCACATGAAGTATCTGATTTTGTTTATGCTAATCATGTCGTTGCCGCAGTAGAAGCAGAAGATGGACAAATATTTACAGGTTTCTGTATGGAGGGAACCTGTGGTGTATTCCATCTCTGCGCAGAGCGTGCGGCACTCTTTAATATGTACCAATTCTCGGGACAAACTAAGGTTAAAAAAATCTTAGCCTTTCGAGAGCAACCACCTTATGGTGGAAGTTCGGGTATGCCTTGTGGCGCATGCAGAGAGTTCCTCTTAGAGTTGAACGCTGAAAATAAAGATGCAGAATTCATGATGGACTACGATAGAAGAAAGACAGTGAAAGTCGCAGAACTAATCCCCTATTGGTGGGGAGAAGAACGTGCTTCTAAGTTTAATAATCAATAGAAGAGTCAGTATAATTCTGACTCTTTTTACTTAATTTGAAAAAAACAGAAAAAGGTGTTGACAAGTCTGAAAAAGTCTGTATAATAGTAAGAGTTGAAAACAACTCCGGTCCGTTGGTCAAGGGGTTAAGACACCGCCTTTTCACGGCGGTAACACGGGTTCGAATCCCGTACGGACTATGGTATGTTGCGGATGGAACACTTGATGAAAAAAGATTAAAAAAGTTTCAAAAAAGTGTTGACAAGCGAAA